>CAZNQT010000043.1:0-16029 GCA_964574885.1 uncultured Pirellulales bacterium | reverse complement strand
ATCCTCTGGTGCGTAAGGTTTGTCTCGAAATGAGCCCGCCCACCGTTCAGGATCATACCGCCGATCACGAACGGATGATGGTCGCGATTCGCGATCAGGTCCATGCTCCCGTTATACAAATGGGCTACCGGATTTTGCAGGAATTGCCGCATCTACTCCAGAAGCATAATTATAAAGTCACTGCCACCGTCGGATTTCGCGGCGGTGCCACGGAAATCGTTCAGATCGAGCCGCAAGATCGCTGCGACACGAATTACGCCGTTGCCGTGGACCTCGGCACCACGACGGTGGTAGCGCATCTGGTCGATCTGACCAACGGCCAGACGCTCGATACCGAAGCGACTTACAACAGTCAAATCAACTTCGGCGAAGACTATATTCGCCGAATCATCTACGCCGAGCAGAATGACGCCTTCGATGAGTTGCAGGACCGGATCGTGCACGACGTGAATAATCTTATTGTGATTCTCGCCGAGCGCCGGAATATCAACTTACAGGAAATCACAGCGGTTATCTGTGCCGGCAACACCGCCATGACCCATTTTCTGCTGAATCTGGATCCCACGCGGATCCGTCGGGAGCCTTATATCGCCTCGGCCAGTGTGATCCCGCCTTTACGGGCGGCGGAAGTCGGCATTCATATCAACAAGCGAGGGTTGATTTACTTTCTACCCAGCGTCGCCGCATATGTAGGCGGCGATATCGTCGCCGGCGTGCTGGCCACCCGGCTTTATACACAAGACAAACTTTGCCTGTTGGTCGATATTGGCACCAATGGCGAGGTAGTGCTGGGAAACCGAGAATGGATCGTGTGTGCCTCCAGTTCCGCCGGACCGGCCTTTGAAGGCAGCGGCGTCAAACACGGCATGCGAGCCGCCACCGGCGCCATCGAAAAACTACAAATTCGTTCAAACGGCAACATTGAAACCCAAATCATCGGCGACGCCGAACCGATTGGACTCTGTGGCAGCGGTCTGCTCGATACGATTTCGGAATTCTTTCTTCATGGCATCATCGACCGCACAGGTCGCTTCCAGGACCGAGTGGATTCCCGCCTGACCGAGGGCGACGAAGGTCCGCAATTTACCCTTATCCCGGCCCACAACGGCCGATCGGAAATCGTCATCACCCAGGCCGACATTCACAACCTGATCCGCTCCAAGGCCGGCGTCTTTGCCGCCATCAAGGTGCTGATGGAAACCACGCAGATCCAACCGGACGATTTAGACGCGATTTATTTAGCCGGTGGATTCGGCAATTATCTCAATGTCGAACGCGCGGTCACCGTCGGCTTGCTGCCCGACGTCCCGCCGGAGAAAATTCATTTTGTCGGCAATACCTCCATCGCCGGTGCAAAAATGGCCCTGCTGAGTCGTCAGGCACAAACCCAGGCCGAACAGATTGCCACCGCGATGACCTATACCGACCTGATGAGTCATCCCGGCTATATGGAGGAATTCGTCCAGGCCAATTTCCTGCCGCATACGGATCTATCCCTGTTTCCCTCTTTACAACTAACGAATAGCGGATAGGAAATAGAATATAGCGTTTAGCGGATAGCGTAGAGTGGATAGGATATAATGAAGACAGAGAGTTTTAAGGACCTAATAGTTTGGCAAAAGGCGTATAAATTAGTTTTAGGGATATATGAATTAACTAAAGATTTTCCTAAATCAGAACTCTATGGAATAACTCAACAAATGAGAAGATCGGCGATATCCATACCGTCTAATATTGCGGAAGGGTATGGGAGGAAACATAAGGCAGAGTATGATCGATTTTTATCATTTGCCTATGGTTCCCTTTGTGAACTGGAAACTCAGTACTTACTGACTATAGATTTGAAATATTCGAATAAAAATGAAAACATCGAAAGGATGATAAAGGAAGTAGGCGCAATGCTGTATAGAATGCTAAATCCTAAGCGCTAAATCTATACGCTCTACGCTAAACGCTAATTATGGCAATTACTATTGCAGTGAGCGGAAAAGGCGGCACCGGCAAGACCACGATATCGGCTATGATGGTTCGTTGTCTGATCGGGAAATCCCCGCAGGCCGTTCTCGCCGTCGATGCCGATGCCAATGCCTGTCTGGGCTTAGCGCTCGGAGTCGAACCGGGCCGCACTGTGGCCGACATTCGCGACGAAGTCCTGAACCAGAAAAACGCGCCCGGCCAGGGCATCAACCGGCTGGATCAATTTGAATACGGCGTCAATCAAGTACTCACCGAAGCTAACGGTTTCGACCTCTTAACGATGGGACGCCCGGAAGGGCCTAAATGTTACTGCTCGGTTAATAATATCATTCGGAAGTTCATGGACGAATTAACCGACTCTTATGGCTTTATCGTCAATGACAACGAAGCCGGTATGGAGCATCTTTCCCGACGCACCACCAACAATGTCGATGTACTTGCCATCGTTGCCGAACCTACCGTCGTTGGCATCACCACTGCCCAGCGAATAATCGAACTGACCGAAACCCTGCCGATCAATGTGAAAGAAATCGGCGTCATCTGGAACAAAACCAATACCCCGCCCGAGGTCAACGGCGTCAACGTTCTCGGATGCGTCCCGGTGGATGAAGCGATATTCCGCATCTCCATGAAAGGCGGCGCTATATTTGATCTCGAACCGGATAATCCCGCCTTAGTGGCGGTACAAAATATAGTGGAGCAGAAAGTTGCTGTTACAAACTGAAAAACTTTCAAGTGCAGAAAATAGGAGGCTTTTCCATGCCCGTACCCAAACTCACTGATAACTTTTCCGGATTGGTAAATAAAGTTACCCTCGGCGATACGCAAACCGGCACCCGCACTTCAACCGTTACCGTCGGCGGCGCCGCCCATGTCGTCTATGGCGGCTCGGCCGAACAGGCCGGCGAAAAACCCGTCCTCGCACTGGACGTGCTGGACAGCCCTCCCACCGATTGGCCGGATGTACTATCCAATGCCTACAAAGATGTACTCGACGATCCCGTCGCCTGGGCCAAAAAGTGCGTGGACGAATTAGGCGCCGATCTGATCTGCCTTAAATTCGATGGCATTCACCCCGACAAAGGCGATTTGGACGCCGCCCACGCCGTCCAGGTGACCAAGGACGTACTCGGCGCCGTGGGCGTACCGGTGATCCTCTGGGGCAGCGGCAGTGATGAAAAGGACAATCAGGTTATGCCCAAGGTCTCCGAAGCCGCCCAGGGCGAAAACTGTCTCATCGGCACCGTCACCGAAGATAATTATAAAGCACTCACCGCCGTGGCCCTAGCCGACCGCCATCACTTGATTACCGAGGCGCCTATCGATATCAACATCGCCAAACAGGTTAACATCCTGGCTTCGGACATGGGATTTCCCGTGGAAAAAATCGTCACCTATCAGACCACCGGCTCCCTGGGTTATGGTATCGAGTACGCCTATTCCATCCAGGAGCGCCAGCGGTTGGCGGCATTATCCGGCGACAAAATGATGGCCTGTCCGATCATCTGCGACGTCGGCTACGAATCCTGGCGCGCCAAGGAAGCCAAAATCGATGCACCCGAATGGGGACCCCCCGAGCGACGCGGACCGATGTGGGAGGCCGCTACCGCCATCTGTCTTCTCCAGGCCGGCGCCGACATTATCCGCATGCGACATCCCGCCGCCGTCAAAACGGTGCAGGAGTTTATCAAAGAACTGTAAAATACTAAAAATTACAAAACAAACCCAATTTCCAGTAGAAGGAGTGCTGCCATGATTATTATCGGCGAGCGTATTAACGGTATGTTCAAGAATGTCAAACAGGCGATTGCGGACAAGGATAAATCCGTCATCCAGGAATTGGCCCGGACTCAGACCGAAAACGGGGCGACGTATCTCGATGTCAACGTCGGCACCGCTGCGGCCGACCAGGAAGCCGCCATGGCCTGGCTCGTGGAAACCATTCAGGAAACCTGCTCCACACCCTTGTCTCTCGATTCCCAGAAAATCAACGTCATCGCCGCCGGCCTCAAAGCCGCCGACACCAGCAACGGCATCCTGCTCAACTCCACGCCCCTGGATAAGAAATCCGATGACGAAATTCTCGATAAATATATGGAGTTGGCCGATCAGGCCGGCCCCAAGGGTTGTATCATTGCCCTGACCATGGATAAGAACGGCGTGCCCCAGGATATCGATACCCGCGTCGCTATAGCCGCCCAGATCATCGAAAAAGCCATGGAGAAAGGTTTTGACGCCGAGCGGCTTTTTATCGACCCGATCATTTTACCGGTCAAAGTCCCCGACGCCCAGCAGCAGCCCGGCAATATCCTCGCCGCCCTGGACCAGATCCAGATCCTCTCCGATCCGCCTCCCCACATGGTGATCGGTCTGTCGAACCTGTCCCAGGGAGCGACCGAGCGCAGCCTGATTAACCGGGTCTTTCTCGCCCTGGCCGTCTCTCACGGCCTCGACGCCGCCATCATCGACTGCCTCGACGAACCACTTATGAACGTGCTGGCCACCGCCGAAATGCTGATGAACAAACAACTGTATTCCGACAGCTACCTAAAGGCCTACCGATCTAAATAACCAACCATGAATTGGGTGCCATGCCCACGCAATTGTCATCACGGGCATCGCCCGCGTGGGCATGTGTAATGCTTGAGCATGAGAATGGTAAGGTAGGGGCGACCCCACGTGGTCGCCCTTCACTTAACTCTGATACTTGGAAGGAGCGAAAAATTGGGTTTATCTTGACCTATCCGGCTTTTAGATGTATATTATTCTAAGACGACTCCCCTGCTTTATGCAGGTTGGGCAGCCTATATGGCTGCCTGTTTTTTTCACCTTATTGCCGGGAGGTTCTCGTAAAGCCACGCACAATTGTCTATATCGATGGATTTAATTTCTATTATGGTACCGTGCGCGGTACGCCGTACAAGTGGTTGGACATAACTAAAAATGGTTCCTGACCCCTTTAAATTCTGACCGCTTTAAATTCTTTAAATTCCTTGCCCCCTTTAAATTCCTGGACATCCCCAGACGTCAACCCCCAAGTGCAACACATGTTTGTTTCTGTCGTAAGTTACTAGAAGGTACTTTATAGAGAGCTAATTTAATTTCCCAAATTTTCATCGTATTTGTTTCACTTGTTTATTGTTCATATTGACTTATATGTTAAATTATTCACTAGATTAATCATCTCTCCCAAGAATTATATACAAGTCAGGTACTATTTTTCTTTTGATAATTTTCTTGCCAATAATAGTAGTCATTTTGTAGTCATCAATAGTAACTATACTAATGGAATTCTCATGTAGAAACATAGCAATTTGTTGCTTATTTTCAAGTAGAGGATGATAAATTGGGTCTGTATAAGCAATTAAAGTTGGCGAATCACTTTCTAAACTATTTGTTAGTAATAGATGTACACCGATAGATAAATTTTCATTAATTTTTCCTTTATTTATAGGAGCTTTTTTGGAGTAGACAAGTGAGTGTGTAGTAATAAATTCAACAAATGATTCATTGGTAATATTTTCATTATTATCATAATAATCTTTGATGTAATATCTTATACTACTAAACGCTGTGACAAGCGCAGTAAATCTATCACCAAGATTTTCAGGTTTCCTCCATCTTGGGCCAAAACAGATGGTGGATATATAAATAGCGATTATAATTAAAATCATTACAAGTATAATTAAAATTATTCTTTTTCTGACTTTAATGATATAACCTCCTAATTGTTTTGTATTTTAATTTTTCAGCATCCATAGGATTTAAAGGGATCAGGAATTATTTTTAGGATTAACTCCCTCTATTCGTTTCGGATGACAGTAGATCGTCGCTTTACCGTTGCGGACGAAGCCGCAGAGGGTGATATTGCAGCGCTGTGCCGCTTCGATGGCTAACGACGACGGCGCCGAGACCGCGGCGATTAGTTCGACGCCCGCCCGGGCGGCCTTGGCTACCATCTCGACGCTGACGCGGCTGGAAAGCACTACCGCCGCACCAGTAGTCGGTATATCACGCAAGAGGCACATCCCGATCGCTTTATCCATGGCGTTATGCCGACCCATATCTTCCGCCAGCGCAACATATTCACCGTCGCGCACCAAGCCCGCTGCATGCGTCCCGCCTGTCCGTTCAAATAATTTCTGTTGCTCGCGCAACCGGTCCGGTAGCGCCGTCAGTTCCTTATTGGTCAACCGTAACGTATCGCCCACCTGTCCTAAAGCGGCTAACATAGCTTCCATATCTTCACTGCCGCAGATTCCGCAAGAACTTACAATCAGGAAATGTCGTTGAAACTTATTGGCGCCGTCTTTTTGCGCGACCTGCATCCGAATCACATTCGGATCATCCGGACATTTCATCAAAACGTGAATATCCTCCCGCCGTTCGATGATGCCTTCGCTAAATGCGAATCCCACCGCCAGCGCCGTCAAATCCGCAGGCGTGCACATGATCGTATAGGTCCCCACGTCCTTCACGTCGATGGTCAAGGGCCCTTCCCGAATCACTTCGCGCGTTTCCTGCGTCGACCGGCCTCCGTCCGCCGAAACGCAAGATACTTCCACGGATTCGACTGCTTCTTTAATTTCTGATTCCGACGCCATCGTACAACGTCCCGTTGCTCTGCTTTACCGATAGTGTATTTACAGGCGGTATAATTCCAGCGTCGTTGCCTATCGATTCGGTTGAATCACAAATTTCAGGTTATAGGATTGATCGCCCGGTAATTGGTATTGGGGATGCGTGCGAGCGCCCCAGGAATTATCGCCGCCGACCCCGTGCAATTTCCAATCTACAAAGACGGTGTTGAAGTCCCGCCGGGGCAATTCATAATCATGATGGGCCTGCTGCAAGTCTTGCATCGTATAGGGCCAGACGCTGAAACTCATAGGTTTGTTTATCATGGTAATCCGCAATCCCTTGCCCTGCTCGTCGGCGACGGAGAACCAACGGGCGTCCGTACGGTTGCCGGTATCCTGGGAGCGAACATACGGGAAAACCATATCCTCGGCGGTTTTATCGTAGAGGGCGATCTCGGCGCCGGTTTTTCGATCCCAGTAGGTTTCCTGGGGTCCGCGACCGTACCACCGAACACGGTCATACGATTTAGGGATTGTAAATGTCATACCGAATCTCGGCAGGGACGGAATCCGCGTATTAGGAGCCGGTTGATAATTCGTCGCCACAAACACGCTGCCGTTAGCACATATATCATAGACAACCTGGTAATCAGCGTCTCCTTCCAGTAGTTTCATGTCCGCGATAACACGAATTTGTCCCTGGTTCGGTCGTTCCGTCCTGACGGAGGTAACTTTTCTTTCGCTCGCGGCATGGCGCCACATGCCCAACCGGCCCAGATAATTATTTCGCATCTGGTTGTCATTGGGTGCTTTCCAGAAGTTGGGGACGAGCGGCTGCGTCAACATTTTCCCCGAATCGTACTGTAGCGATTCGAGCGCACCATTTTGACGGTTAATGACGACGGAGAAATTGTTGCCGCGGATGGTGTAGGATTTCTCCTGAGTGGTCAGACTCAGCGAATTGCCGGAGTTCGCCGGCGCCGGTTGGGGGAAATTTCCGGTCAGCGGGAACTGATCCCAAGCGATTACGTGGCCTGCCGGCGCCCAGAGCGTTGGTTCGGAAAGTTTAAAATAAATCGTCAGCAGCATCTCACCGGCGATGCGGGGGGTTTTCAGTGGGAGGGGCACGACTTTGGTTTGCTGCGGCGCCAGGTCAATCCGACCGAGAGAACCGGTTTGGATTTCGCGCCCATTCACTCGCAGGGTCCAGGCGCAGTCGAACTGATTGAGGTTGGTGAAGAAAAACTTGTTGTGCACACGAACCTGTCCCGCCGCCGGATCGAGAGGCGTTACTTTGATGTTTTGATAAACCTTCCTGACCTCCCAGAGATGGGGATTGGGTCTGCGATCGGGATGGATTAATCCGTTACAACAGAAATTCCCGTCGTTAGGATGGTCGCCGAAATCGCCGCCATAGGCGAAAAATCGTTTGATCCCACGAGGATTGGGCAGGGGAACGTAATCGTGGATTTTTGTGAGATCCATATCCAACAATAAATCATTCGTAGCACGAGTTTTCGCATCACCAACCTCGCTGGGAGACAGAGCCCGGTTGTAAATCCGGACTCGACGAATAGGCAGCGACGTTACGCGATCGGTTACTTCCGAGTTGCGACCGATATTGACGGGATACGTACTGGAGTCGATTTTACCACCGGGCAGATCCTGTTGAGCGATTTGTTTTCCATTAACGTAAAGCCGTGCCTGGGAACCGTCATAAACTCCTGTGATTCGATTCCAGCCGTCGGTCAGTCCGGTCTGATTGTAGGAATGGGTGCGGATGCTCACCCAGTTGTCTTTATGGAGGACGAACGAGACGCCGCCGGAATCGAACCGGAGGAGGTACTGATGGTCGCCCTTGGAGATGAAGGGACAGTAGCCGTTGGAACGGGCTCCTTTCACTTCGGCTTCGAGGGTCAACGGGCCGGTGAGATTCAAGCGACTGGAGTCATCGAGGACGACGGCGCCGGTCAATCCCTCGGTATCGACTTTGCCTGAGACAACGAGACCGTTCGTGCCGTGAATACGGTCTTGGACGCGCGGGCGGCGACCGGTGGGGACGTCTTTGTACAACCCTTGATCGACCCAGTCCCAGATCGAACCGCCCTGTAAGGCAGGATACGTCTCGATCGCATCCCAATAATCCTGGAGGTTCCCGACGCTGTTACCCATGGCATGCGCGTATTCACACATAATGAGAGGTTTGGCGGGATGGGATTTGGCATAGTTGATGAGACTCTGAATGGAGGGATACATCCAGCAGACGACGTCGGTGTTTGGGCCGGTTCCGGCCCGCTCATAATGTACGGGGCGCGAAGGATCTCTCTGACGAATCCAGTTCGACGTAGCGGTGAAATTACTACCATCCCCGGCTTCGTTGCCCAGCGACCAGAGGATGATCGACGGATGATTCTTATCGCGTTCCACCATGCGGATCGTGCGATCGAGGTGCGCCTTTTTCCATTCGGGCACTCTCGCTAACGTATCGCGGCCGTAACCCATACCATGGGATTCAATGTTGGCTTCGTCAATGACATACAGGCCGTAGCGGTCGCACAAATCATACCAGCGCGGATTGTTCGGGTAGTGACTGGTGCGCACGGCATTGACGTTGAACTGTTTCATCAAGGTAATATCCCGGATCATGGATTCCACCGAAACAGTATGTCCCGTTTCCGGATCATGTTCGTGCCGATCGGCGCCCTTGATATAAATCGGCTGACCGTTAACCAGTAATTGCCCGCCTTTGATTTCAATCCGGCGGAAACCCACGTTACAGGAAACAGCTTCCGTGACCCGACCGGCTCGATCCGCCAGGGTCAACACTAAGGTGTAAAGATAGGGTGTTTCGGCAGACCACTTATTTGGATTCGTCACCTTCGCTTCCAGAACGTACTCCTGCGCGGCCGACGCGGACACAGGCTCCGGGGAATCCTTCGATTTTACCTCCACAATTTTTGTTCCTTTCGGGTCGTAAAGCGTCCCTTGCAGCGTGAAATCGCGGGCCGTTTTCGCGTCGTAATTTTTCACGATGGTTTCCACGCGTAGCACGGCGTCTCGATACCGATCATCCAGTTCCGTTTTGACGAAAAAGTCCCGAATATGCAACGGGGGAACGGCATATAGATACACATCCCGATAGATGCCGCTCAAACGCCAGAAATCCTGGTCTTCCAGATAGGAACCGTCCGAGAAGCGAAAGACCTCCGCGGCAAGTATATTATTGCCGGGTTTTAGATATTTGGTGATGTGAAATTCCGCGGGGGTACGACTGCCCTGACTGTACCCGACTTTTTCGCCGTTGATCCAGAGATAAAATGCCGAATCGACCCCGTCAAAATGAAGGAAAATTTCGCGACCGCTCCACTGTGCCGGGATGGTGAATGCGTACCGATAGGAACCCACCGGACTCCGGTCTTGATACGTCGTATAATTGGAGGGGGGCGTTTCGGTCACGTACGGCGGATCTTTCGCAAAGGGATACGTTATATTCGTATAGATCGGCGTGCCGTACCCATGCATCTGCCAGTTGGAGGGCACCGGTATCTGATCCCAGGCGCTGTCATTGAATTGCGGCGTATAAAAATCCCGGGGTCGCTTTTCAAAACGATTGACCCAATGGAATTTCCAGGAGCCATTCAAACTCTTATACCAGACCGAGTCGGCGCGATTCGCTTTCCGCGCCACGTCCATATCCGAATACGTCATCAGCGTACAATGAGGAGCTTCCTTGTTGATCCCTATCACTTGCGGATCTTCCCAATCGCGGCTTGCTGCCACGTTGGCAAGGGTAAAAACTATAAGAAAGGACGCTAATAAAATCAGTTTTTGTTTGTTGATTGTCATTTTCAGATCACTCCCTGTTTTGAAGTTTGGTAAAAATTCCTGGTTTAATATTTAGCAATTACCCATACATTCTAGGGGCACAAACGGAAAAGTAAAGTGTTGATTATCTTCAACGAGGATCGTAAGATATTTGTGTGTTTCGATGTAATAGCAAATATCGATGATGCCGATAAAATGGGAACTATGTCTTTATACTCGAGGGAACAAACATGTTAAAAATAATGCTGAAATGTTGGCCGACCGTATTATTCCTGTTGCTAATTTCCTCTCCGCTTTCTGCCCAGACGCATCCGTTTTCCGTCCATGATATGCTTGCTATGGACCGGATTTCCGATCCGCAGATTTCTCCAACGGGCGATACATTGGCGTTTGTTGTGCGCCGAACGGATCTGGAAAATAATAAGGGTGTTACGAACCTCTGGCTGGTCAACTCGGATGGAACCGGACTGAAACAGTTGACCGCGAATGAAGCCACCGACACAAATCCACGCTGGCATCCGCAGGGGAAAATGCTGTATTTTATTTCGACTCGTTCCGGTTCTTCCCAGGTTTGGCAGATTCCCCTCGATGGCGGCGAAGCCACCCAGGTTACCGACCTGCCGCTGGACGTAAGCAATCTCATCATGTCTCCCGATGGTACATCTATGGCATTTACGATGGAAATCTTTGTGGGCGCCACGCCTAAAGAAACCTCAGACAAACTGGAAGAGATCGAAAAGCAAAAGGCCACGGGGCGAATCTACGATCGGCTTTTTATTCGGCATTGGAATGTCTGGAATAATGGACGGCGCTCTCACTTGTTTACAATGCCTATCAGCGGTAAAGGCGAACCGATTGACGTCATGAAGGATATGGATGCCGACACTCCCTCCAAACCTTGGGGCGGAACGGAGGAAATTACCTTTACCCCCAACAGCAGAGGCCTGGTATTTACCGCCAAGGATGCCGGCAGGAAAGCAGCCTGGTCCACCAATTTCGATCTGTTTAACGTACCGATTGATGGTTCGAAAAAGCCAAATTGTCTCACCGAAAAAAATAAAGCGTGGGACACGCAGCCGGTCTTTTCACCGGATAAAAAAACGTTGGCCTACCTGGCTATGAAACGTCCCGGGTATGAATCCGACAGACTCAGGATGGTTTTGCGCGACTGGAAAAGCGGCAAAGAAAAAGTTCTGACGGAAAACTGGGATCGGTCCATACGTATGTACTGTTTTTCCCAGGATGGAAAACGCATCTACGCCACCGCTACGAATCTGGGGCAAAGGTCCCTCTTTACTATTGACGTTAAAACCGGCCGGACCAAACCGCTGGTACACGAAGGATCCATAGGAGTGACCGCCGAAGCGAATGGTCGTGTATTTTACACGATGAATAATCTTAAGTCGGCGACGGAAATCTATGCGGTGAATCCCGCCGGATCTGCTGCCCAGGCGATTACCCATATTAACCGGGAAAAACTCGCTGCCGCTCGAATGGGCGATTACGAGCAATTTACTTTCAAGGGCTGGAATGACGAAACGGTGTACGGCTACGTCGTCAAACCGATTGATTTTGATTCGTCGAAAACCTATCCGGTGGCGTTTCTCATCCACGGCGGGCCCCAGGGTTCCTTCGGCAATTTATTCCATTACCGCTGGAATCCGCAGGCCTACGCCGGCGCGGATTACGCCGCGGTGATGGTTGATTTCCACGGCAGCACCGGGTATGGCCAGGCCTTTTGCGACTCGATCCGCGGGGATTGGGGCGGTAAACCGCTGGTGGATTTACAAAAAGGACTGGCCGCCGCCCTCGAAAAATATTCCTGGATGGATCGCAATCGAGTCGGAGCGTTAGGGGCCTCGTTTGGCGGTTATATGATCAACTGGATTGCCGGGAATTGGCCCGATCGATTTAAATGTATGGTCAATCATGCCGGAAACCTGGACGAACGGATGGCCTATTACGATACCGAAGAATTGTGGTTCCCCGAGTGGGACCATATCGGTACGCCCTGGGAACATCCCGACCATTATGAAAAACAAAATCCCGTCAATTACGTGAAAAATTGGCGTACGCCGATGTTGGTCATCCACGGCGCCCACGATTTTCGCGTCGTCTATACGCAGGGCATTTCCACTTTTACCGCCCTCCAGCGCAAAGGCATTCCCAGTAAACTATTATACTTCCCCGACGAATGCCACTGGATCAGTAAACCGCATAACTTGATTCTATGGCATAACACCGTGATTGACTGGCTCGATACCTGGTTGAAGTAAAAGGCTTCTTTACCCGAAAATTATGTATAACAATACCATTACGCCGAAGAGCACTCCGGAGAGAACCTTATAGTTGCCAATCCCTTTCCAACCGACGCTTTTCAGCGGCTCCCACCAGTGTTTCCAGACCAGTTTTTCCTTCTCCGCGGTTAATACTTCCGGCTTCCAGCGGGAGACCAATACGAGTATTACCGCGCAGATCACGAATAGATAAAACGTGGACATCATGGAGGGAATCCCCAAGTTTTTCCAAAACGCGAGAAACGGTTTGTCCTTGTACCAATCCAGCAGAAATACGAGTAAACCCAAAACCGAACCGGCATATAACGTTGCCATGGCGCCGACGCTCGAGGCCCGCCGCCAGAAGATGCCTATGATAAAAACCGCCGTAATTGGAGGGGATATGGCACAGATTAAATCGATCGTTCCCTGGTAAATCGTTTCAAACCGGGCGATATACGGCGACCAGAGAATCGCCAACACCATACCGACGAAGGTAACGATACGCCCTATGATTACGAGTTGTTTCTCCGAAGTGTTCGGTCGCAAAGGTTTATAGATATCGTAACTGAATAACGTGGCTATCGAATTCAATGCTCCCGAGACCGTTCCCATCAGAGCGGCCAGTAATGCCGCTGCGACCATCCCTTTTAATCCTGTGGGCAGGATCTCTTTTATCAAATGGCTATAGGTGTCCTTGGTCTCACCGCTCGCGATCGCGGGGATAGCGCCCTTGCGGATTAAGGCCAGACAGATCGTTCCCGGCAGAATGAAAATAAACATTGGTAAAATCTTGATGAATCCTGCAAACAAAGGACCGATCCGGGCGTGATTCTCATCTTTCGCACCCAGCACCCGCTGTACGATCGTCTGATCCGCACACCAGTACCATAACCCAATGATCGGGTATCCCAGAAATACTGAATACCACGGCAGCACGGGCAGTTCCTCCGCACTGCGCAGCACCGTCAGTTGCACCGGCTCGATCTGGGCGGTGATCCCTGCCCAGCCGCCGACTTTTACATACCCGATGATCGTAATGCATATCGCTCCGGCCAACAGGATAATGGTTTGTATGGATTCCGTTACCACAACCGCCATCAGTCCTCCGATAATCGTGTAGAGCCCCGTCAATACCGATACGGCAATGATACTAGTCATAATATTGAAACCGAACATCCCATGGAGCACTAACGCACCGGTGTAAAGTGAAAATCCGATATGGATAAAAATGGCCGACACAATCGAAAGAACGGCCAGCCAGTTGCGACAGGCGGAATTATACCGTTTCTCTAAGAAATCGGGAAGGGTCGTCACCTTCGATCGAATGTAAAACGGCGCGAAAAACAACGCCAGGGCGATGAGCGTAAATGCCGCCATCCACTCGAAATTACCATACGCCAGACCATGCTTGTAGCCAACCTCCGCCTGGCTGACCAGGTGGATCGTGGAGATGTTCGTGGAAAATAACGCCAAACCGATAATAGGCCACTTCAAAGTGCCGCCAGCCAGGAAAAACGCCTTACCACCGGACCCGCGCCGACGCATGCGAATGCCCGCCCAGCAGCCTAAGGTGACGATGCCGACTAAGTACCCAATGATAATGGCCAGATCATAATTGTTGATGTCTATGGATGTTTCATTCGCCAGGAGAGTATCAATCATGGAATTACCTTTTTCGTTGTATTGCAATCCTTATCGACTGGTACCGTGTTCATGTTGGTATAAAATCAATACACACACTCCCGTGCTGCATCCGCGAAGACTTCGAGTTTCTCCGGTAAGGTCTCAAAAAAATGATCGGCCATCGAACAAATATAACCCCCTTCGTAGCCCACTTTGTCAAACAATTCAAAAACCTTATTGCGAATCTGTTCCGCCGTTCCGTTGGTAATCACGTTGAATTGATCCATCCCGCCGATCAGCGCCAGTCGGTTGCCGATCTTTTGCTTAAACTCCCAGGGCTCCTGGTTCCCCCCGATACTCGGCGCCGCCAGCGTCTCCGAAGCGTCACAACCGTTTGCCACAATCATCTCTTCAATCCCAAACGTTCCGCCGCAGGTATGATAGGCGACCTTAAATCCCAATTCATGCAGAGCATCGTGGATCTTGCGGTCGTAGGGCAGGCAAAATTCCTCGTGCAGTTTCGGGGAAATCAGGGTAGAGGAGGCCGACCCGCCGCCCGTTTCAACCAGATCGAATTTCGCCCCTTTCATCCTCTCCACGAACCGCAGCTTTTTCTCCCGCAGGATTTTCAGGAGTTCATGCATCCAGTCCGGCTTATCATAACAGGCCAGGATCAATTCATTGACGTCCGCCAGACAGCACGCATGCTGCCAGCAGCCCGCCTGATCCCCCCACACAAAGCCCCGTAATATTCCCCGATCGCCGATCCGATCGTGTAATTCGCTGATGGGTTTTAGATCCAGCGTAGGCACCGGCATATACTTGCGAATGAGTTCGATATCCTCGTCACGCTTGATCAGGTATTCCGTAATCCAGGTCGTCTTGCGATCTCCTCCCGTCTTGTACGTCAAATTCCCCGCCGGCGTAATGATCGTATGGTGAACGATCTGCTCATCGGGATCATCCTGAATGACCTGAGCTTCATCCTGCCAATCTTTGGTAGAGGAGGCGGCATAATCGCTATCGGGCAGCCAGAACTGCCCCATCTCCGCGAAATATTGGATCTGGGCATCCATTCCGAACTTCTCGAAGGCCTCCAGATCGCTCATCCCCCCCAGATACTTCTCCAGATGATAGGATTGCCATTGATGCACCGTTACCGGCAGACGATCCGGTTTCCCACCCTCCAACGCACACATCAATCGTTCTTTGCTTGTCATCTGATATTGGATATTTCTGTTTCGAAAGCGAATCGTACCTGTCAACCACGGATTATTTTTTCTGCGCAATCATGGATTGAAATTTATGGTTTTTTTCGAGTGGTTCGCGACCGCTGCTTTGGCTTACACTGCACGAACCGACTGATCTGCCGCATCGCCTGGTGAAGCCGCTGTTCGTTCTCCACTAATGCGATCCGCAGATGTCCCTCGCCGTTCTCTCCGAACGCCCGTCCCGGCGCCACCGCCACCTCCGCTTTTTCCATCAGTTCCATCGCGTAATCCAGCGTACTCATCCCTCGCAGATGTTCGTCCGGCACTCGTGGCCACACAAACATCGAGCCCCGAGGACGCTCCACCTCCCAACCGATATTCTCCAGTGCATCACACACCACGTCCCGACGCTTCGCATACACTGCCGCCTGTTCTTTCGCCGTCTTATCGCCGTGCCGAATCGCCATGATCGACGCGATTTGAATCGCCTGGAAGATCCCGTAATCGTAATAGCCCTTCACCGTCGCCAGCGCC
>CAZNQT010000042.1:0-16390 GCA_964574885.1 uncultured Pirellulales bacterium | reverse complement strand
GGGCGGGGGAGGCGGAGGCGCCGGCGTGGGTGGAGCAGGTGCTGGCGGCGTTGGAGGATTCAAACGAGCGTTTGGAGAAGGCACTGGAGGCGATACGGGGCCAACTCCGAGATTCGGGAGGGGGATGAGGCAGGGGGAGGCGGGGACGATATATTGGATTATAAAGATGAAAATATACTTATATATATGTCTGCATATTTTGGGGAGTGGATTACTGGGGTGGGGGGCGGCGGGGGGAAGTACCAATGCCCCAGCGCCGTCACCAGGGAGCGCAGCGGTCAACCTGCTGAGGAACGGGGATTTTGAGGAGCGGGAGGGTCGCCAGCCGAAGCATTGGCGGAATTCGACGCCGGATTGCGGCACGGCCGAAGCGTCTTCGGAGGGCAAGTTTGTCCGGGGGAACTATTCGCTGTGTATCGACGCGATTGGAGACGAAAAAGTAAAAGTATATTCGGATACTGTCCCGGGGGTGCAACCGGGGGAGAAATATGTATTATCCTTTTTTGCGAAATCGACACAGCCAAATCATCCGATCAACATCGTGTACTACTCTTCGTCGCAGTTCAAGCCTCACTGGTATAAAGAAAGGACCTTTCTGCTCAGTCCGAACTGGAAGCGTTATACGTTTGCGTATCAGATACCGCCGGCGGAGCAATGGGGCGAACGTAAATTATCCTTTTCCCTCCATTCCGGCGCGGGGAAAACCTACATCGACCACTGTGAATTCAAGCTGCTCCCGAAGGAGGCGAGTTCTTCGTATCTGATGGCAGCGCGCAGAACCTCGAAGAACCTGCTGGTGAATCCAGGATTCGAGACGGAGTGGTTCGGATGGAGCCTGAGCGGAGTGCGAAATAAACATCGGGTCTATACCGGTACGGACGAGCGGGGGATCGAATTCGACACGACGGAGAAAAAGCACGGTCTCTGTTCGTTGAAGATGCCGCCCAATTTTTGCGTGCAGAGTTACCGCGTGCCCTTTACACCGGGCAAGACGTACACTTTGTCGGGTTATATCAAGATGAGTCCGCGCAAGGAAGGAGATGCACCCGGCTTCGATCTGCTGCTGCTGACGCCGATGTGGAAATACGTTCACCGACAAATTCAAGGCGAGGCGTCACGACGTACCGGGTGGCAGCGCTACTCGATGACGTTCACGCCGCCGGCGTTCGACACGGATTACCGGAACACGCTATACGTGCGCATCGATTCGTGGGATAACGAGATCTGGGTGGACTCGCTTCAGTTGGAAGAGGGCGATACGACGACGGCTTATGCGTGCAGTCCCCAGATTATTTTCCACGCACCGCATCCCAACGCGGTATATAAACAAGGCGTTCTCGACAGCGTGGCGGTGGAAATTTATGCAGAAGAGGGATTGGGGGACAAGACGGTTCTTTCGCTGACGGTTACCGACGTGTATGGAAGAAACGTTCTGAGGCGTGACATTCCCATCGAAGCGACGCGGAGGGCGCGTACCCGTCTTGAGATAGAACTAGCAAATAAACTTCTGGGTGTGTTTCACGCCGAGGCCCGATTACAACAGCGGGGTCACCCGATCGGGGGCGCCTTCTGGCGGTACCTGGTCGTTAACGATCCCGCTTATACGCCAAACAATATATACTGCGGTTGTGAGGACTACATGGATGCCATTGCGCCGTGGGGCGTGCGTCGGATGTCAGAACTGTCCCGTATCGCCGGCTGCGGCTTCACCCGCGATTTTTACAAATCCAACGTCGAACTATTAAAGATCGAAGACGCGTACGAAAAACGAAACAAGTATAAGATCAAAAAAGATTCCGGCAAGATGGTGATGACCTGTTTTCGGGTTCCGAACGATTCGATTTTCCGGAGTAACAAGGGGGTGCTCTTATCGGCCGAAGAGGATCAACCTCATATTGAGGCGCGAGCCAAGATCTGGGCGGCGCACGCGAAAATCCTGCGGGACGTAATCGACTATTACCAGATACTCAACGAACCGAATATCGACCACATCAAGGAAGGGCCTGACAAGGGCAAGTGTCCCATGCCACCGGAACGTTACGTTCGCCTGCTGCGCACGGCGAAGGAATATATTTTAAACGCCTATCCGCAAGCGAAGATCACCGCGAATATGAATGGGACGGATTTCCCATACGCGGAGGAGCTCTTCCGGCTCGGCGTAGGGAAGATAATAGATATCTTTACGTTCCATGCGTATCGCGCGGGGCCGGAAGATCCGCCGATCTACGAGGACGTGAAGAAGTTGTACGGGATCGTGGATCGGTACGCTCCGGGCATGAAGATATATAACGACGAACAATACTACGGTTGCCGCTCGCTGATCGGCCACACCACCGAAGACCGCCGGAGTTATTTTACCAGTTACGAAGACGATCACGCCGGTCGGATCGTGCAGTCGCTGCTGCATCATATCGCGGCCCGGCAAACGACGTTCAGTCTGCATTCCCATAATTCGACGCTGTACTGCATCGGCGTTTCCAACCCGGTATGGTATTGGTATGCGTTTGGGGGCTACCGAGCCGTATCCGAACTTCTGGACGACGTTACGGCAGCGCAGTGCGTGTTGAGCCATCCGCAGGTACGGGCGTTTCTGTTCGAGCGCGCCGACGGGAAAAAGATCGTATCTCTCAACACGCGACAATATTCCACCCAAGGCTTCTTACACCTACCCAGGACCTACGAGCAGTTGCTGGATTTCAACGGCAATCCGCTGGAGGCGGAGGCCATTGCGGTGGATTATCTTCCGAAGTACCTGGTATATGCCGCCGGCGTATCCCGCGCCGACATCGTGACCGCAGTAGAGAACGCCGACGGTTATGGCTTTGATTTTCCGCTGGGGATTTCCTTCGCGGTCGATACGCAGAATCAGTTAGTCGCCACGGTTAAGAATTTCGAGAGACAACCTATATCCGGGACGATCCAATTCGAGGATACGCCACCGCAATGGGGGAAGTTTGAAACGATCCGGATATACGATCTGTCGGGCGGATCGGAAAGGCACTTTACCTTCGACGTTATCAAGGAGAAGAGGCGTTGGGATAGGGATTACGCTATTCGATATACCGCCGCGACCGAGGACGCCATCGTAACCCGACTGGACAAGATTCCCTCTTTATTGATACCCCGAAGCGCGGGAGTTCGTATTGACGGCATCCTGACGGACTGGAAGCAAGAGGAGATGTATTTTCTTTCCCTGCAGAGCCAAGCCGGCGATGCGAAATCCGAGATGCGGAACCGGAGCGCCAGCGATCTTTCCGCCCGCTTCGGACTTAGCTGGGACAGCGGGAATCTATACCTGGCCGTAGCAGTACGAGACGACACCTTCGTAGGCGGAGACGGTGTAGAGGGGAACTACCACAAATTTGATTCCCTACAATTGTGTTTCGATTTGAAAAATAATGCAACGCTTGACGGAGGCTGGGACGCGGATGACGTAATCTACCAGATCGGATTCGACGAGACCGGTCGAGCCGTCGCCTATCTGGAAAAGAATCCCTCCGGTCGGTTTGTCGGCGCCAGCAACACTCCTCGCGGGATCGATGACGACGTGGAGGTCGGCTGTCAAAAAACCAAAGAGGGCTATATCCTGGAGATGCGGTTTCCGAAAGAAACTCTTCCTTTTCTGCATTTTACCCGGAATTCGATTTTCGGTTTTGCCTTGTACATCCACGACACTGACGGGGGCGGCCGCAAACAAGTACTGTCTCTTCCGGCGGGGGGAATCGAATCGTATCCCACTGCGATCCTATGGAGGGCGGTTCAATTGATAGAATGAGGAGGCGTATTATTTAGGTTCTAACACTACAACGCTACAAAGATTTTTAAATGAGAGCAACTTATTTATATGCAATAGGTTACATCATTATGGATTTCGTCCCTGCGGGGCTCCAGTAAAAACCGAATGGGCAAAAAAACTATCTTACAACCGCTTAAAAATCGGGTTGAATCCATGACCGATCTGAAAGACATACTAGCCGAAAATCCCACAAAGGATTTTGACGCTCTCCAGGTGATGGCCGATGCTACATGGATAAAAAAAAACTTAGATTCGCCAAGTATTCCCTGCTCATTCCGTGCTATATATTCGCATTCACCGGATGTATGGTTTGGTACACGGAAGGATTTAAATCTTTTGCCCAAACGTTCATAATCATATTCACCTCGCTTTTTCTGATTTATTCCTTTCGGCCCTTTCGCGATAAAAACACGGAAAACCAATATGTATTAATCGAAAAAAACGGCGCCCTATGGATTAATTCTCCGAACATATACTTTCATTTGGGACTTTCGTCGAAAGGTTTAAATCCGGATGAAAAGGGCATAGTTCAGATGGAAAAGAATCCCAACGGGAAATACTGGCGGCTAAAATCACCGACGCAAAAGAAGTCGAAATATCGACTCTCGGTAAAAGCCTACCCGAATTTAGGGTGTCTTTACCAGGAATTCATGGATGAATTCTACGATCCCGGCTATGTTGGATTGAATTCGTTCTTCCAGGATAAGCAATGTGTCGATATTCATATACTCAAACTATCAACGTCGCCGGAATATGTATGGTGGGCCTGTGGTCCTATGAAAAAATGATAATATTATAATTATGTCCCCCGCGCGTTCTATTCTGTAGCTTTCTTTTTATTCCCGACGAGATATCCGATGAAGAAGGTCATGGCGGCGCCGATAGGGAAGTGCCAGGGCCAGGCGAGGGTAATATGTATCGGCTGACCGTTCTCTGTTTTTCCAATGACTGCCATGCTGATTATCAGGACCAGACTTACCGCCAGGGAAACATAAAGGATTTTTCGCGGGTCGGTGCGCAGGTGTCTAATGGCCTGGATGATGAGTACCAGAGAGGCCAATACTACCAGCAACTGCGGGATCGTCTGATGCCAATTGAGAGCAAACACGATGAGCATCGATAAGGGGACGGCATACATCAGACCCCGGTCGTCGCGTTTCACAGGTAAAAAGGCGAGTAAGAACGTACCTAAGAGGGCGCCATAGGTATAGGCCGCCATGGCCAGGGCAAACTGGATCAGGTCGGCATACCTTCGGGCGATCACGTCGCAGGAGACGGCAAAGGCAATCAGGAGCATACCCCACAGACACACAATCACGCGCGAAGCCCGGACATAATGGGCGTCGCTGGCCTGGGGCTTGAAATAGGGTTTGTATGCCAGGGATATGGTCGCCTGCGACAGGGCCACCAGGAGCGAATCGAGAGTGGAGATGGCCGTAGCGAAAATCGCCGCCATTAACAAACCCGAGAGCAGAGGCGGCATGACGGTGACGATATAAACGGCGAATATTTTATTCGAGTCATCATCCACAATGACCTTTTCCGCGGGACTGAGTGGATTATGTTGGTAATAGATATAGATGGCGGCGCCGACAAATAAAAGCAGCCAGGTCAGGACCCAAGAGAAACTGGAAAACACCACCGCTTTACGCGCCGCCCGATAGTTTTTACAGGTGAATATTCTTTGAGCCAAAAGTTGATCCGTTCCGTGCGACGCCAGGGTTAACACGCCAAAACCGAATAATCCGCACCACAGGGTATAGGCTTCTTTGGGATTAAAATCCAGGTTGATAAGGTTTAATTTCCCGGCGTCCGCCGATTCCCGAATGATCGTAACCAAACCGCCCTCTACCGCCTGACCGGCGTAAATCAGGGCGACAATTGCTCCGAAAGTGAATAAAAGAAATTGTAACGCATCGGTCCAGATAACGGTCGTGATACCGCCGATCAGGGTCCAGGCGACCGAAACGGCCCCGATGATGAGAATGGAATGGGTAATATTGGCGCCGGTGATAACCTGCAGGGCCTTGGCGGCAATATAGACCCGGGCGCCCTGGGCGAGAATGCCGCCGACGACAAACAGCAGGGTCGTAATGGTTTTAGTGCGGGGGCCGAGTTGATCGCCCATGTAGTCATACGGAGAATAGATTTCGCGTTTGTAATATGCCGGGACGAAATAATATCCGATGACAAAGCGAGCGAGGATGGTGCCCAACGCGAGCTGCATAAAGGTCATGTCGCCCCCCTGGGCAAAGACGATGGAAGGTACGATCAGAAAGGTCGCGGCGGAAAGCTCGGTCGCGATAATGGACCCGCATACTGCCGGCCAGGCCAACTTCCGACCCCCCAGGAAAAAGTCTTTCAGGGAGGATTGTTTCCCGGCCAACAGGGCGCCTAAGACGGTGGTCAATACCAGATAAGCGACAATGACCAGCCAATCCTTATAGGTAAAATCCCGGGATACTTCATTCAGAGCGGCATCGACAGTCAGGGAGGCGCCCTTTTCCGAGGACTCGCCGGCTTTGGCAGCGGGAAGGAACAGGAAGGAGAAGGAAAAAAACAGTAAGATAAAAAAACGTTTACATTGTAACTTTGAGTTTAACACGATTAACTTTTTCTCTGTATCGCCTGTCGCAGGGATTGCGCGCAATCTGCCAATATGTTGAATGCTTCGGATAGATCGACCTTTCGATAGTGCATCACGATGGCGGCTTTCACTTTCCCTTCTGCGCGGTCGAGCAGCCTTTGCGCCGCCCGGCGGGACAAGGAGGTCACCTCCATCACGATGCGTATCGACCGATCCTTTAATTTATTATTTGTGGCGATCAGATCGACCATCAGATTGCCATACACTTTGCCTAACCGGATCATCGCTCCCGTCGTTAAGGAGTTCAGGACCAGCTTGGTTGCCGTTCCTGCTTTCATCCGCGTGGAGCCGGTGATAATCTCCGGACCCACGACCGGATTGATAATGATTTCCGCCGGGATCTCATCCACGACTTCCGGCGCACAGGTGATAAAAATAGTGCCGGCGCCGATTTTCTCCGCCTCTGCCAGCGCGCCGCGGACAAACGGCGTTAGACCGCATGCGGCGATACCGACCACCACGTCTTTTTCCTGCACCTTATTCTTTCGAAGAGCGGCGGCGCCGTCCGGGGCACGATCTTCCGCTCCTTCGATTGCCCGCACCAGGGCCCCTCGCCCCCCGGCGATAATCCCCTGCACCAGCGTCGGCGGCGCACCGAACGTAGGCGGACACTCCGACGCATCCAATACGCCCAGTCTGCCGCTCGTCCCGGCGCCGACGTAAACCAAGCGCCCTTTCCGCCGCATCCTCTCCACGATCATGTCCACCGCGGCGGCGATGCGCTTTGCTTCCCGACCAACGGCCGGGGCGACGACGCAATCTTCCGAGTTAATCAACCGCACCATCTGCAGCGTCGAAAGCTGATCGATCGTCTCGCTGCGCCGATTGCGTTTCTCTGTTAATGGTAATATTCGCTTTTTCATTACCCGTACTGTCCGAGTTCATGTGGCACACCCGCCCACGGGTGTGCTTTGCTCCGGTTTACCATCATGGTAACGCACAGCCGAAGGCGGCTGTGCCACATTATACTGCCTGTATTAATGAACTCGGACAGTACAATTAAGCCGGAATAATTTTACCTAAGATCACGAGTTCCCCCGCCCCGGTAGCCGACGGTACATTGTTCGGAATCCCCTTGATGGCCGCATACGCCAGCACCGCAAAAGATACCGCTTCGCGGGCATCCGCATTGATACCCAATTCATCCATCCTCAAAATGGAAACACCATTCAGTTCCTCTCGCAGCATTCGCACCAGAGTTCGGTTATGCACGCCCCCGCCGGCGAGAATGATCTCCTCCGGCAGGCGGGGTAAAAATTTGCGATACGCCTGCGCGATGCTGACGGCGGTAAAGGCCGTTGCCGTCGCCACGATATCCGGATTCTGCAAATCCTTCGCCTGGGCCCATTTGTAAAACTGTCGGCAATACGCCAGGCCGAATTCCTCCCGACCCGTGGATTTGGGAGGACGACGTTTGCAGAAAGGATGGTTCAGCATATCCGTAAGTATTTTTGGATTCACGTTCCCTTTCGCAGCGATTTGACCCCCTTTGTCGTATTTCTGTTTGCCGCGGGTGATCATAGACGTTACTCCGTCGATCACCATATTGCCGGGACCGGTATCAAAGGCGACGATATCATCGATCTTACCGCGGGACGGCAGATACGTCACGTTGGCGATACCGCCGATATTTTGAATCGCCCGGCAACGTCGCGGATGTCGAAACAGTACGTAATCGGCATACGGAACCAGCGGCGCCCCCTCGCCGCCCGCCGCCAGATCCCGACAGCGAAAATCCGCCACCGTGGTAACGCCGGTCCTCTGGGCAATCACGGCAGGCTCGCCGATCTGCAGCGTGGAACGAACTTTACCCTGCGGATCGTGAAACACCGTCTGGCCGTGCGAACCGATCAAATCAAGTGACGAGAGCTTGATGTTCGCCTCATCACATAATCGGAGCACCGCCTGGGCGAAACGCTCCCCGAGAATAAAATTAAGAGCACTGATTTCCTCCACTGCTACTGCCTTATTCTCAAATAGAGAAAATAAACGTTCGCGCAGCCGGCGCGGATACGGATACGTCGCAAACGCCAACAAATCTACCTGCTTATTCTCCGTATCCACGATAGCCACATCCACCCCGTCGGCCGACGTGCCCGACATCAAACCGGCCACCCGCAGTTTTTTCTTGTGTATCAAACGTTGAATGACGTTATTCCTTGCCATCGTTATTAGCTGGTTATTATACTAAAGAAGATGACGAACGCAGTGGAAAAAGCACATAAATTTCTCCAGGAGGAACAGGCCTTTCGCCTTGGCGCGCTCTTGACCGAATCGTCCCATCCGAAAACCCTGTCGTTAAGCCAGACCGCTCAGCGAGATCTTCCCGCCGCCGTTCGTTTATTGCAGTCGGTGGATGACGATATCCCGCCCGTCGTCCTTAAAACCCTGCAGAGCCCGGTGTTCCAGGAATTGTGCGCCGCCTTCCAATACACTTTGAAACATCAAAAGAGCATCTACTTCACCGGCTGCGGCGCCACCGGCCGACTCGCCATCCTCCTGGAGGCCGCCTGGCGCAGATTCTGGAGACAAGTAAAAAGTCATTCCCCCTCAATCGCCCGGAAACTTCCGGATTTAGAAGAAAACGTCGTTAGTGTCATGGCCGGCGGCGACTATGCTCTTATCAAATCCGTCGAGGGCTTCGAAGACTTTCCCGACTTCGGAAAATATCAACTGACCGAGGCCGGCGTTCAACCGGACGATATGGTGGTAGCCATCACCGAAGGCGGCGAAACCCCCTTTGTCATCGGGACCGCCTGGCAGGGACTCGCCTCGGGCGCCCGCGTCTTCTTCGTCTATAACAATCCCACCGACCTGCTCCGCCAATACGTCCAACGTTCTCGTGAGATCATCGACGAACCCCGCATTCGAAAAATCGATCTGACCACCGGCCCGATGGCCGTCGCCGGTTCCACCCGCATGCAGGCCGTCACTATCGAACTGATCATCGTAGCCGCGGCGCTGGAGATCGCCCTTGAGCAATTCCTCCGTGAGCTTTTATCGCCTCAGGATTTCGATTCTCTCGGTCTGGCGGAATGTAGCCGGCAGGATTATCATACCCTCCTTGTGAAATTGTTACGTCAACTCAATTCCCCTGAGTCGGTTCAAACCATTGCCGCGGCGGTCGCGTTCGAGCGGGATATCTATCAACAAAAAGGTCTTGTCACCTATCTGACGAACTCGTACCTGCTGGACGTCCTCACCGACACTACGGAGCGGTCGCCTACGTTCATGCTCCCTCCGTTTCGCCCGATCGACGATACCCAATCCGCTCTGTCCTGGGCGATGGTGAAAAATCCGTTCCATACCACTCGGGATGCCTGGTTTCACCTTTTACAGCGGCAACCACGCGGATTAACCTGGGAACCCGATATTTACCAACGGCTCGATGCTCCCGCCCACCTTGGGGACCATCCTCCCAAGCTCGATAACCGGCAAATCTACCAATTTCAAATCGGCAGCGAACCCGACAACTCGCGAACTAATTGTGCCGAGTCCAGTTTAATCACGATCGCGGTAGAGAAGGAACTGGATCGACTGCAAAAAGCCCGTCGAGACGCCAGCTATGCCGGCTACAAACACAAAGCGCTCTTACATATCGGCTCTCTGAAAATTACGGTTCAACAGGAAAAGGGATTTCAGATTCCTTGTGAACTTGCCCCATCGTATCTCCGGCTTTGGCATCATGTAGCAATCAAGTTGATTCTCAATACCCTTTCCACCGCCACCATGGCCGACATGGGACGAGTCGTTGGCAACGCCATGGCCTGGGTCTCGCCCAGCAATAAAAAGCTGATTGATCGCGGCGCCCGCCTGATCGCCCAGCTTACCGGTTGTGCTTACGAAAAGGCGTGCATGGAATTACACCTGGCTTTGGAAGAAGTACAGCATATGTTGCAGCAGCACCGGGAACCTCCTTCCCCGGTAGCTTTGGCTATCGAGAACCTTCGTCGGTAAATGTCACACTGGTTTTACCTTTTGTTGTATTACGCGGATGACGTTTATGGAGCTGCTTCGGCGCCGTAGGTTAAGCAGGCTTGCAGGCCGCCGCCGTGGGCGGTATAGAAAATATAACCGTTGGAGACGACCGATCCGACGCATTCGCTGGGATCGAGGCGCGGTCCGGTGGTGATGAGGCGGATATGGTTGATATCCGACATGTCGTAGATATCGAGGTTGGAGCCCAACAGGTAGGGCTCCGAGAGGGTGAAGCGGGTGCATTTATAATCCTTGGTCAGGGTAGTCAGAATTTTGCCGGTCTGCTTGTCGAGCAGGAATCCATTCTGATACTGGGCGTGGACGAAGAGGAAGCGCGGGCCGATGGTGACGACGTGGATGGCCTCGTGGACGGGATCGGATTTCCAGATGAGGGAGCCGTCCTTGGCGTCGATGCACCAGACGAGGCTGTTAGCCTTTTCGAGTTTGGCGTATCCGCCGAGGTAGAGCCGGCCGTCATTACCGGAGATAGTGCAGCCGGAATGTATGTAGTATTCGGTGGTGAGCCATTCGACCTTGCCGGTCCGGGGGTCGAGAGCGGCGGTGAGGCCCTTCGCGGACGGATTGCCCTGTTTATCCTTGGCGGCGGTGCCGAAGTAACAGGAATAATAGAGGACGTCGTTCATCAAACAGAGTCCGGCATCGTTACCGCCGGCGCCGTACTTCGAAAATTCCTTGGTCCAGACTTCGTCGCCGGTATCGATATCCCAGGCGCGGACGAAGGGTTTATGATCTGGTGGGAAGGAGGCCATATCCTGGTGACCGAAAAGCCATTTGACTTTCGTTCCGGGACCGTAGCGGCCGGTTCCGTACATATAGATCACGAGGTTCTTATATATGACGGGGGGCTGCTGACGGTTCCAGCTCGGCGTACCGGCGAAGGGCACTTCCCAGAGCAATTTACCGGTAGCGGCGTCGAGGCAGCGCAAAAGACATTTATCCAGTCCAGCCTGGGGGACCAGTAAGCGACCCTGGTAATACAGAGGCGAAGTGTAGCAGATGAAGACGCCGGGGAAATATCGGCGCCACAGTAATCGTCCGGTTTCCTGTTCGACGGCAAAGATCATACCCTCGGCGGTGTGAGTGTACATGCGTCCGCTGCCAAAGGTGGAAAAGTGCTTACCGGTGCCGGCGTAGCGTCGAATCCACTTGAGTTTAAACAGCGGTTTGACATCCTGGGCGTTCTGGTTGGTATTGGAGAAGTTGGCGAAGCTGGTAAACCGATCAAACTGAGAATCGGTACGGGACCCGGCGAGGGGACTGCGGATTTGGTTTAATTGCAGATTTTTCTTTGGCAGGTCGGCATTGCCGTTCGGTCCCAGGATATAGAGGTATCCATCATCGCAGCCGAAGTAAATCCGTCCGTCACAGACGGCGACAGGGGCGGTGACGGCTTTGCCGAACGCGGTTGCGAACGACCATACCTGAGACGGTTCGTTCAGGCCCACTACGTAGAGTTTTCCGTCGAGGCCGCCGAATACGGCCTGTTCCTTTAAAAGGATCGGCGAGGCGATAGCGGGATAGCCGCCGAGAGGTTCGATTTCTTTGGCGGGGGTATGCCGGCAGAGGCCATAGTTTTCCTGCGGGCGGGTACGATACACCTCCTTGCCGCGCAGGCTGACGGAACAGAGACTCAACAAACCGCCATCGGTGGTGGTGCGGGTGCCGCGGACGTAATCGGCTTTGACTTTGCCATCGGTCAAGTTGAGTTTATCGACACGGCCGCCGTTATCGAGGAGAGTCCACTGTCGATAGATCGTACCGTCTTCACCGACGCTGAGACCCAGTGTGGTAGTGCGCGGGGCCTGGATGCCGGCAAGTTTGGCGGCGTCCCCTGTATCTTTGAGCCACACTACCGAACCGCCGGCGGGTATAATGAGGGTATTCTCGTAAACGGCCAGATCGCGTCGGCAGGGAAACATATCCTGCGTCGAGACCCGCCGCTTAAAATGTTTAAGCCAATCGGCGCCGCTCCAGCGGTCGCCGTTGAACTTCATTATTTCTTTAACATAGTCCCATTGCCAGCAGACGGCGCCGTTCGGTTCGAGGGCATAGACCCGGGAACCGAGGGTGGCGAAATAGACTCGGTTGCGATTGACGACGGGGGAACAGAAGATCGGCTCGCCACAGGCGAGTTTTTTTACTACCCGCCCGGTAGCGGCGTCGAGAACGTAGTAGTTACCCGCCATCGTGCCAAAATGTAGAAAGCTATCCACGAGCGCGGGCGAGGAGACGTTGTTGCAGTTGCGTTTACCACCGGGACTGACAAAGCGCCAGAGTAGTTTTCGGGTTTGTACATCAAAACAAAAAGCCACCCCGGAACCATCCACGATATAAACCTTGTTGTCCCGGGCCACGGGCGCGGTAAAGACGGCGTCCGTTAAGGGGATAGCGGCGCAGAGAGTCAATGGCGTCTGGACGCTGCGGAGGGGGACATTGCCGGAATGGCGACTATCGAACTTGTATTGGAGCCAGCTTTCGGCAGCAAGAGCTTTCGCTTGTACGCTAACAAGAGTGCAGCAAAGAATAATACGGATGAAGAAGAATTTGAACATTTTCATACGGTCCACCTTTCTCGAACGCGCGGATTCGATATATTTTTTCACGGATGATAATATAACCAAAAGAGAGAGGCATTGCACGGATATTTTCCGGGTTTAGGGTCTAGGATCTAGAAAGAGAGTCCACAGTCTTCAATCTACAGAGAAGAAAAGAAAGGTTCTTTCCGGGATTTTCTTCCCCGGCTACACACTTACGCTCCTTCGGAGCGAGTAAGGTAGAAACCACTTTTCAACGTAGATGCAAAACGTTGGTAACGTTGAGGAGTAACTGAAACACATTCAAGGTGTGCCGGTCTATTCGAAATTGTGATTCCTGTTTGATCTGCTGCGTTCAGAATGAGAACCATCAGTTATTCTTTCACGTCGGTATCGGTGGATTCGTTTTCTTCTTCGGCGTCCTCGAGGGTTTCCGTATCCTCGGCGTTTTTTATTTCCGGTGCGTTTTCTGCCGACGGTTCTTCCGAGGATTCCTCCGCGCCGTTTTCTTCTTTATCGTCTTCTTTTTCGACGCGCGCGACGGCAACCAGTTTATCCCCCTCGTCAAGACGAATCAAACGGACGCCCTGCGTGTTGCGGCCGATATCGCGCAGTTGATCGAGACCGGTGCGTATCAATATCCCCTTCGAACTGATCAACATCAAATCATCGTCCGGATTGACGGTTTTGAGAGCGACGACCTTTCCGTTGCGTTCCGTGGTCTTGATATTGATGAGTCCCAGACCGCCGCGTTTTTGCGAACGGTAATCATCCAGATCCGTTTGTTTCCCGAATCCTTTTTCACACACGGTTAACAAGCTGGAGCCGAACGACGCCACCACCATATCCACCACCTGGTCATCCCGGCGCAGTTTGATTCCCTTGACGCCCCGGGCGGTGCGTCCCATGGGCCGAACGTCGCTTTCATGGAAACGGATTGCCATTCCCTCGCGGGACCCCAGGATTATATGGTCATCGCCGGTGGTAATTCGAGCTCCGATTACGTCATCGCCCGGATCGAGCGTGATTGCATTCACGCCGGTGCGCCGAACATGGCCAAAAGCACTGAGCAAGGTTTTCTTCACGATGCCGTTCTGCGTCGCCATCACCAGCATACGCTCGTCGAAATTCTGCACCGGAAGTATCTCCGCCAGCTTTTCCTCCTTGCGCAGATTCAGGAGATTGGCGATACTGCGTCCCTTACTGGTCCGCGCCAGCGAGGGGATATCATACACCCGCTGCCAATAGCAGCGACCGCGGTTTGTAAAACAAAGCAGATAATCATGCGTCGTCGCGATGAACAGGTGCTCGATGAAATCCCCTTCTTTGGTGTCGGACCCGATGACGCCGCGCCCCCCACGCCCCTGTCGGCGATAGGTGGTGATCGGCATGCGTTTGATATACCCGTCATGACTGATGGTCACCACAACCTCTTCTTCCGACACCAGGTCTTCGATATCAAATTCGGTCACTTCACCGATAATTTCCGTTCGACGGGGCCGACCGAATTTTTCTTTCATCTCGTATAAATCTTCGCGAATGATGTCCAGGACCAGCGCTTCGTCGGCCAGAATTGCTTCGTAGCCGGCAATTTCTTCGCTCAAACTGGTGTATTCCTTGGCCAGCTTTTCCAACTCCAACCCTGTCAACCGCTGTAACTGCATCGATAAAATGGCATCGGCTTGGGGACCGGTCAGAAACTGATCCGACGAACTTTTGGCGGCTACAAACTCTTCCGGCAGCAGTTTTTTCAACGTGGCGTGTTCTTTCAAACGCAGCGGTTTGGCCATCAATGCCTGTTTCGCTTCCGGTACGTTCGGAGACTGTTTGATCAGTTGGATAATTTCGTCGATGTCCGTTTGCGCCAGCAGCAGGCCTTCCACGAGATGCGCCCGCTGTCTCGCTTTACGCAGCAAATGCCGCGTCCGCCGGCGAATTACGTCCTTGCGATGATCGAGGTATAACTGCAGGAGCTGTTTGATATTCAATGTCAGCGGTCGATTCTTGACCAAGGCGATATTGATAATACTGAACGTGCTTTGCAGCGGGGTGTGTTTGTACAACTGGTTAATCACCACGTTCGGTTCCGCATCCTTGCGCAATTCGATCACGATCCGCATCCCTTTGCGGTCGGATTCATCCCGCACATCGGAAATACCGCTGATCGCGCCGCTATTGACGCAGTCGGCCATCTTCACGATGATCTGCGATTTAAGCGTCTGATAGGGAATCTCATCGACGACAATCAGGTCCTTGCCTCGTTTCGTCGTTTCGGTATGGATTTTACCCCGCACCACCAGATGGCCTCGGCCCGTGGTGTATCCCTCCATGATCCCCTTACGTCCGCAGATAATTCCCCCCGTGGGGAAATCCGGCCCCGGCATGACTTCCAGGAGTTCCTTAAAACCGCAGTTCGGATCATTGATTAACTTAATCAGCGCGTCGCAGACTTCGCTGACATTGTGCGGCGGCATACTGGTCGCCATCCCCACCGCGATCCCCACCGCCCCATTGACCATTAGGCTGGGAAACCGCCCCGGTAGTACGGTCGGTTCGGTGGTCGTTTCGTCGTAATTCGGCACAAAATCGACCGTTTCCAGTTTCAGATCGGCCAGCATATCCGACGCCGCTTCCGTCATCCGGGCTTCGGTATAGCGCATCGCTGCCGGCGGATCGCCGTCGATCGAGCCAAAATTCCCCTGTGGATCGACCAACGTGGTTTGCATATTCCATGGTTGCCCCATCCGCACCAACGTCGGATATACTACCGCCTCGCCATGAGGGTGGTAGTTGCCGCTCGTGTCGCCTGCAATTTTAGCACATTTACGATGCTTGCTGCGCGGGCCCAGGTTCAGATCGTTCATCGCCACCAGGATCCGCCGCTGACTGGGTTTGAGTCCGTCCCGGACATCCGGCAGAGCCCGACTGATAATCACGCTCATCGCGTAGTTCAGATACGAGTCCTTCAACTCGTCCAGAATCGATAAATCTTCAATCCGTTCCGGCTGGGTAACCATAAATATCCCTCAACACCCGATTTATATGCTTCCTGTTAGGGAAAAGGTGGCACACCCGCCCTCGGGTGTGCGATTGCCAATAATGCTCGGATATACTAACCGAAATCTTCCTACTCAGCAACCAATTCTTTGGTTGTTAAGCACCGGGAACTTACGCTTTTCCACATTGGGGGCATAAGCTATAATCGTAGAGAATGTGTATGAAACCAGAAGTATGAAACCTCTAAAAAATTAGGGTAAATGACAGGCAATGCGTTCTCTGGAGGGTATAAAGATGAAGCGAATTTATGGGTATTTCTCGTTTTGGCTGCTACTCTGGCTCACTCCCGCCCTGCTGCTTTCGATCCAGGCCCAGGCTAAATATTCGCGCCGGACTCCGGTCGTCGAGGCCTTCGAA
>CAZNQT010000041.1:0-16548 GCA_964574885.1 uncultured Pirellulales bacterium | reverse complement strand
TTTTATTGCTGGTGGCGTTGGCTATGAAAAAAAGCGAGGCGTCATCGAATGTACCGTACGGCACAGAGATCCAGCTCGTCTGGGGCTTTGTGCTGTTCGTGATCGCCGGTTTGACGGATATCATCGACGGTCCGCTGGCACGGCGATGGGAGGTGACCAGTTCGTTCGGGCGGCGGTTCGATCCGTTGGTGGATAAGATATTGATAGGCGGCGGATTCATCCTGCTGGCGATCTATGATCACAAGGTCAGCGGGATCGCCTGGTGGATGGTGGCGGTCATTCTGGCGCGGGAAGTGTTCGTAACGTACCTGCGGCACGTCAGCGAGCATCAGGGCAAGGCGTTCGCGGCGACCTGGGCGGGCAAGTTGAAAATGTTTCTGCAGAGTTTCGCGATCGGCACGGTAATTATTTATATGGCCTACCACCAGGAGAAAACCTGGGCCGTGTACTTTCGCAACATTGTCATCTGGGCGGCAGTTATTTTTACGGCGTTCTCGGCGTTGATTTATATCCCGCGAATGAAACAGATACGATTTAAAAAGAGTACCTCTAAGGTTTAGGAACGTAGATTATAATCACACGGGGTATTTTAATGACGAATGACGAAACTCGAATGACGAATCAATGACGAATATAATAGTACTTATGTTCCGTCGTAGGATCGTGTATGAATTAGATTTTCGGCCAGACGGACGAGGTGGGTGGCCAACCGGGTTTTAGCGACGGCGGGAAAGGATTGCCAATCGCGGTCGCGGATTAATATCTCCACATCGGTTTTATCGGCGCCGAAGGCGGAGGGAGAATTGAGTACGATGGCATCCAGGTTTTTTTCGAGCAGTTTTCGTTTAGCATGGGCGCGCGCGGCGCGGTCCTGAACGGCAAAGCCAATGAGAATCTGGTTCCGCTTGCGTTTACCGAGACCGGCGAGAATATCTTTCGTTCGCACCAATTCTAATTGGTATGCATCCTGTTGTTTTTTGATTTTATACCGTGCGGTACGTTTGGGTTTGTAATCGCCGACGGCGGCGGTCATAATTAGGCAATCGCAGGTTTCATAATACTCACGGACTGCCCGGTCCATCTCGACGTTGGTTATTACGGATACGCGTTTGACGCCCCTGGGGGCCCGCAATTCTACGGGTCCGGAAATGAGGGTGACGTTGTGTCCGCGTCGTTGTGCAGCGGCGGCGCAGGCATAGCCTATCTTACCGCTGGAGGCGTTGGTGATAAACCGCACCGGATCGAGATATTCTCGCGTCGGTCCGGCGGTGATAACAAACTTCAGTTTTTTCATAATAGTTGAAAAGGTGTGCAGTGCACACCCTACGTTTTTTTACCTTTTTCGTTAAGAAAGATTTCAAGTTCGTTGCGGCGGGGCGCGGAGGGTTGGGCGCCGAGTTTGGTGACGGAGAGTGCGGCGGCGGCGTTGGCGAAGCGGATGGCGTCGGGGATCGGCGACCCTTCGGCCAGGAAGACGGCCAGGACGCCATTGAAGACATCACCGGCAGCAGTGGAATCGATTGCTGACACTTTATAGCTCGGTATGAGTCCTTCATAGTCGGTCGAACGTACATAAGCACCGCGCGGGCCCAGAGTGATGATGACGGTTTCGACGCCCCTGGCTTGTAAGGCGTGGGCGGTAGCGGCGGTCTGTGCTTGCGTTTGGACTTTAGTACCGGTGAGGATTTGGGCTTCGGATTCGTTGGGCGTCAGGACGGTCACGCGCTGCAGCAGTTCGTCCGGTAAGGCCTGGGCGGGGGCCGGATTCAATATGACTTTAACATGGTTGTCAGCAGCGATACGAGCGGCGGCCTGTACTGTTTCCAGAGGAATTTCCAATTGCAATAAAACGATATCGGCTGAGGCGATGGTACCGGCAGCGTTCTGGATATCTGCGGGAGATAAATTGGCGTTGGCGCCGGAAGCGACGGCGATACTGTTTTCGCCTTTTTCATCGACGAAGATGAGGGCCACGCCGGAAGGGGCGTCGGCATCCTTAACGATATGTTCGACCTGAATTCCATCCTGTTCGAATCCTTGTATGGCTTGATCGCTGAACATATCCTGACCCATGCGTGCGACAAAGGTTACGTTCCCGCCGGCGCGGGCGGCAGCGACGGCCTGATTGGCGCCCTTACCACCGGCAGCGGTGGAAAATTTACCGCCAAGGATCGTTTCGCCCGGCTGAGGGATGCGGGGCATTTTCACGATCATGTCGGTATTAGAACTGCCGATCACTAGGATAGATTTAGCCACGTCGGGATTCCTTAGTTTTTCTTAATCCATCGACGGATAAATTTTAAGGGTAATGATTCGGAATTTCGAATTCGATGTCGGTATTGATCCAGGATGACGGCGCCGACGATGACGCTGCCGATGATAATCAGCTTGGTTGGATCTTTCACTCCCATCTGGGCCAGTCCGGCGTCCAGTATGGCGATAATCAGTACTCCTAAAAAAGACCGTACCACCGAACCGCTGCCCCCCATCAGACTGGTCCCACCGATCACAACGGCGGCGATGGCCTGTAATTCCAGTCCGTTCCCGGAATTCGGAGAGGCGCTGCGATTCCGGGCGACTTGAATGATAGCGGCTAAGGCCGTCAACAACGAGCAAAGCACAAAGACTGAAATCTTGATGGGGCGTGGATTAATTCCCGAAAGTCGAACGGCTTCCTCGTTGGTGCCAATGGCGATCATATATCGACCGAAGATCGTTCGCGTCAATACTAACTGTCCCATCACTACCACCAGTATCGTGATCAATACAGGCAGCGAAACTCCTAATAATTTGGTATCAGTGATGACTGCGACGGCGCCGCCGATATACAGTGTTTCTGAATTCGTAACCCGCTGACACAGACCGCGAGCAATCTGCATCATGCCCAACGTTACGATAAAAGAAGGTATATTCCAGCGTACCGTAATGACCCCGTTGAACAATCCGCAAAGTAAACCGGTTGCCAGGCAGGCCAACAATGCCGGCGCCAGGCGGACGTCGTGTTGTACCATCAACACGCCCATTACGGCGCCGCAACATGCCAGCACGGAGCCGACGGATAAATCGATCCCGGCAATAATCAGGACGTACGTCATGCCGACCGCAACAATCGTAATCACAGGGATTTGGTTGGCGATGGCTCTCAGATTGTTGGTGGTAAAAAAGTTCGTGGCTCGCATGCTGAAAAATACAATCAGCAGCGCCAAGACCGCCAACATGCCGAGATATTCTCGGCAGGACGTCAGCAGATACAATGACAGTTTATGTGCGGTTGATTTCATACTACGGCTTTCGCTTCGGGGGCAGGTTGGAGATATTCCTGGTAGGCCGCCTCCAGGATGACTTCCTTCGACCATTCGCAGGGAGTAAACGTTCGCACCAGCCGACCATCGGACATGACCGCAATTCGGTCACACAGGGCCATGAGTTCTTCCAGTTCCGAAGATATCAAAATAATCGCTTTCCCCTTTTCGGCCAGGTTGGTCAGCAGGTGATAGATTTCAAACTTGGCCCCGACGTCGATCCCCCGGGTCGGTTCATCAAAGATGAGGATATCGCAGTTGCGATACAACCATTTGGCGATGACGACTTTTTGCTGGTTGCCGCCGCTCAGATGGTTGACGATCTGTTCGAGGGAAGCACAGCGCACGGACAGCGCATCGGCATATTGCTGCGCCGCGAAACATTCGCTCCGACGGTGAATCCAGCCTAACCGGCTCACATCGCCCAAACGATTCAACGTGATATTCATCCGCACCGGCAGCGGCAGGAATAATCCCTGCTCCTTGCGATCCTCCGTTAAAAAGGCTATCCCCTGCTGCACTGCGTCGCGCGGGGATTGAATTTTTACCGGTTGATCCGATCCGTGCAGAAAAATATCACCACGCCGGCGTTTATCGGCGCCGAAAACTGCCCGCATCGTTTCCGTACGACCGGATCCCATCAAGCCGGCAAAGCCTAGAATCTCGCCTGCATGCACTTGAAAATTAACATCCCTGACCTTATTGCCGCGCTGCAAACCGACCACCTTCAGCGCGACGGGGCCGAGAGTTTTCTCTTTACGCAGTTGTTCGGATTGAATATCCCGGCCGACCATCAGGCGAATAATTCCTTCGATAGTAGTCTGAGCGGTTTCCAACGTATCCATGCGTTTGCCGTCCCGCAGTACGGTGACGCGGTCGGCAATCTGTTTGATTTCCTCCATGCGATGGGAAATGTAAAGAATACCGACGCCCTGATTCTTCAAGCTACGAATCTGCGTGAACAGCAGTTCAATTTCCTTGTCCGTCAGCGACGCGGTGGGCTCATCGAGGATTAGCAATCGGCATTGCTGCGACAGCGCCGCGGCGATTTCCACCATCTGCTGTTGCCCGGTCCCCAATGCCTTAACGAGCGTAGTCGGCGCTATCCCCGCCAGGCCGACATGGTTCATAATGGCAACGGCGGCCTCATGAAGCTGTGCGTATTTTATTACGCCGCAGCGGTGCGGCAATTTCTCGATAAAGATATTTTCCGCTACGGTGAGATTGGCGATCAGGCTCAATTCCTGCATTACCATGCGCACGCCCTGCTTTTCGGCTTCGTTTTTAGTCGCCGGTCGATAGGCCTTACCTGCCAGCATCATCGAACCGGCATCCGGTGCCTCGAGGCCCGTGATAATCCGTGACAAGGTACTTTTGCCCGCTCCGTTTTCGCCGACCAGCGCGTGCACCTGGCCGGCATATAGGTCCAGATCCACCTCCCACAGTGCCTGGACGCCCGGAAACGCTTTACAAATTTTCCGGGCTCGAAACCAGGGTTGTGATACAGGTTGGTTCATTTGAGAGTTTCCCGGGTTATCAAATCGACGGGCGTTTGCTTATCTTCAGGCGTCGTGCCCTGATTCATTATCTCCAGGGCGTATTCGATTCCATACGCCGCCAACTGATCGGCGTGTTGATCGATCGTACAAAGGATTTTGCCTTCTTTTAAGAGGTCCTGCACCGCTGAGATATTGTCATACCCGATGACCTTTACCTGAGCCACCTTATTGGCATCGCGCAGGGCGTTGTGCGCGCCCAAGGCCATACTGTCATTCGCACAGAGAAAGGCTTTTAAATCCTGATGTTCGACGAGAATCGAAGCCGCGATTTTGTAGGCATCATCCGTTTCCCATTTTCCCGACTGGATCGGCAGGATGTTCATGCCTGCTGCTTTCATGGCGTCCTCGAAACCGAGGCGACGCTGTTGACTGTTGAAGGCGGTCGGAATCCCCTCGATGATCGCTACCTTATCTCCGGGATGGAGATGTTTGGCCAGATACTCGCCGGCCAACCGGGCGCCGTAACGATTGTCCGGACCGACAAAGGGTATTTTAATCTGCAATTCCTGGAGAACTGTATCATCGAACTTGTTATCAATATTGATCACCGTAATGCCGGCATCCATCGCTTTTTTACACATCGGCGCCAGGGCTTTCGAATCGGCAGGGGCGATCACGATCGCATCGACTCCGCGACCGATCATCTGCTCGACGATGTTGATCTGCTTGTCCACGTCCTGTTCGTCCTTGATCCCGTTGACGATCAGTTCATATTGATCGGCATGCTCCTTTTGATGGGCGCGGGCCCCTTCTTCCATGGTCTTGAAAAACTCATTCGCCAGCGATTTCATCACCAAGGCGATCTTCGGCTTACCGGAATCCTCTTTTTTACAACCGACCGGAATCGTCAGCAGCAATGTCAGACCTATCCCTACGCCATAAAACCGTTTCATCATAATCATCTCCTTATGCCGGTGACGCGTATCGAAAGAAAATTTACTTCCATATAAAACATCGAATACTTATTTTCCATGATCGTTCGTAAATCGCCCTGCGCCATTACGTTGAACATCGGCGCAGCACCATTCCTGAAGTTCTAATTATAAATTCGAAGGGTATCGGTGAAAAGGTTAATCTGCTATTTTCCGATTTGCTTCGGCGGTTTTTTCGCGGCGATTTCCACGATCCGTTCGAGGATTTCGTCCGGTTCGGCCATGCGTCCGACGCCCTCGTCGCCGCAGGCCAGGCGTCCCGTGGTCGGGCCGACGAAATGACATCCCCATTGCTGCAGTTTCTTGACATTGTCCTGTGTAGCGGGATGGTCCCACATGCGCTGATTCATCGCCGGCGCCAGAAGGACATCGCTTTCGACGCTGCATAACAGCGTGCTCAACAGATCGTCGCAAATTCCGGCCGCGAGTTTTGCCAAGATATTCGCCGTCGCCGGCGCTACGACGATCAGGTCCGCTCGATGGGTCAGCGCGATATGCTTCGCTTCATACACCTGCTCCTCAGCGAAAAGATTAGTATAGACGCGTCGTCCGGAAAGCGTGCTGAAGGTAAGTGGTTTTATGAATTGTTGTGCCGCTTCGGTCATCGCGACGGTAACGCCGGCCTGTTCCCGAATCAGCCGGGAACACAGATCGGCGGTTTTATAGGCGGCAATACCACCGCAAATCCCCAGGAGAATTTCATAATGTTCTAATCGCCTAGCCACGATTTCTCGCACGCAGTTTCCATCAATCGTCGGTTTGGGACTCTTGATGAATTTCCATTTCCAGAGCCGTAATATCCGGGGTTTCCAGCATCTTCGTACGGTCGTAATCGATGGTGATCTTATCGGTCAGAATCTCCTCGACGACGATTTCGACCGGCGTTTTACCTTCCGTGTCCACGAGCGGGCGCGCGCCCTCGATCAATTCTTTCAGTCGCCGCTGCACCAACGCCGTGAGCCGAAACTGACCACCCACTTTCTTGACGACTTCATCACTTTTTAATGCGTCGATCATCGATTTATCTCTCCATTAAACCAGCCGTTTCGTTTTACGCTCTAACAAAATAGCGATTCCGGGAATCCACTTGTCCCCGCCGGCTCAGGCAAGTCATTTTGTCAGGCGCCCTTTGTTTTCCTTTGGTTATTTGACGATTCGCGCTAATTCTTCTATCGCCTCTTCTATCTCGTCGTTGATAATCGTATATTCATACCGCCCGCACGTTTGGGCCTGTTCGATCTCCCACTGCGCCTTGGCCAAACGTTTTTCCATATTTTCGTCGCTATCCTGACGGCGTTGTTTCAGCCGTCGGCGAAGTTCGGCTTCATCCGGAGGCAGAACTAAAATACCGCAGGCCTGGTCATACTGGGCAAATACCTGCATCGCTCCCTGTACGTCGATTTCCAAAATGACATTTTTCCCCGCCTGCAAAGTCTCCTGAATCTTACCCGCCGGGGTGCCGTAATAATGGTCAAATACCCGGGCATACTCCAGGAACTCGCCGGCGTCGATCTGGCGGGAGAATTCCTCTTCGGTTACAAAATAATAATCCTTGCCTTCGACTTCGGTTTCCCGTTGCGGTCGCGTCGTGGCCGATATACTTAACGCAACGCCCGTACGTTTGGCTACCTCCCTGCATAACGTGCTTTTACCGGAACCGCTGGGTCCGCTCACCACAAAAAATTTCCCCTTCTCGTGATCCGTCATTCTTCCGGTTTTATCCTCATTCGACGTTCTGAATCTGCTCCTTTAACCGATCAATCGCCACTTTAATCTCTACGACATGTTGACTGATCCGGGCGTCGTTGGCTTTACTGGCGATCGTATTCGCCTCTCGCAGCATCTCCTGGGTCATGAAATCCAGGCGGCGGCCCACCTGTTCGGTCTGCTCATTCCGACAGATCGTTTCAAATTGATCCAGATGACTCGCCAGACGCGACGCCTCCTCATTGATGTCGCAGCGCTCGGCAAACAGAGCCACTTCCTTCATCAATTGGTCCTCATCCAGTTTCAGATTCGCTTCGGTCAACATAGCGTTCACTCGATCCTGAATCCGCTGACGGTAAGCCTCCAGCACCCGGTCCGTCATACCGGACAGGGCCTGCAGGTTATCGCGAATCACCCGGCATTGCTGCAACAAATCCGCCGCCAGAGATTTTCCCTCCTCCGCCCGCATCGCCCGTAGATGATCCAAGGCCTGGTGGGTGATCTCTTTAATTTTTACCAGCAGGCGGGCGCTTTCTTCGTCGCTGAGTTGACGAGCCTGACACACTCCCGGCAGCAACAGCATCGAGCCCAGATCCACGCGCAGCCATCCGTTACTTCCCCGCAACTGATACGCCTGCTCCAGACTGGACATGTATTGTTTCAACGCCCCCTGATTGACTTCCATCGCAGCCGATGCCGACGTCTGCTTGATATGCAGGGTATAGTTGACCGAACCGCGGTTCAACTCCTCCCGGATGATCCGGGTAATCTCCGGTTCCGCAAATGCCGCTAGGTCCGGTAACTTCACGGAGATCTTCAGAAAACGATTGTTCAGCGAGCGTATCTCAACTAAAAAACTAAAACCTTCTTCTTCCAGTTGAGCATCGCCGAAACCGGTCATGCTATACAACATCAGTTCCCCTCTTTAGGCGGTTTGTCGGGAGTGGGATTACCCGAGTTTCCGCTCGTTCCCGATCCGGGGTTCGCAGGCGACGTATTGCCGCCGGTGGTGGTCGTGTCTGGTTTCGATTCGGAGGGCGCGCTCGAAGCTTTATTTTCTTTCGAACCCTCCTGTGCCGGTCCCGCCCCGCCCGACGGTTGCCCGCCACCTGATCGACCGCTGCTTTGGAAACCCGATTGCGTATCCAACGGTTCATAGGGAACCCAGATTTTTGTTAATACCATCGACAGGATTAAAAACACGGCTACGATCCCGATCGTAATTTTCGTAAATACATCCCCGGTCTTACTGCCAAAGGCACTGTGCCCGCCCGCACCGCCGAACGCCGCCGATAGACCGCCCCCACGACCCTTTTGCAGCAGCACTATGACAATCAGGAGGATACAGATCAGAACGAATAACACGGCCAGGGTTTGTGCATACCAGGCTATGGCTGCCAATGTCATAAATTTCATTGTGTACTCCAGATGGTGCCTCGATACACCTTAGTTAACTCACTGTAGCGCCCGCTTCGAGGATGCCCCAGAAATCATCGACCTTCAAACTGGCGCCGCCGATCAATCCGCCGTCCACATCCGGTTGTTTAATCAATTCTTCAGCGTTGGTCGGTTTGACGCTGCCGCCGTATTGGATGCGAATGGCCGCTGCCGCCTCGTTTGAGAACATGTCCTTGATAATGCGGCGGCTGAATTCATGGGCCTCCTGGGCCTGAGCCGGCGTCGCCGTCACCCCGGTGCCGATCGCCCAGACCGGCTCGTAAGCAAGCGTTATCCGCGCCAACTCCTCTATGCTAACCTCCGCCAGCCCTTGTCGCAATTGCCGTTCTACGACGGCCTCTGTCTGATTCGTCTGACGCTCCGAAAGCAGTTCGCCGATACATAATATCGGTTCCAGGCCGCCCGCTAATGTCGCTTTTAGCTTTTTGTTAATCAGATCGTCCGTTTCGCCGATGACGTGCCGCCGCTCCGAGTGACCGATGATCGCATATCGGCAGCCAATGTCCTTGAGCATTTCCACGCTGACCTCACCGGTGAACGCTCCATTTGCCTCAAAATACACGTCCTGGGCGCCTACTCCGATGTCGCTATCGGCCAATTCCTCGATCACCGCGGGCAGATATACAAACGGCGGACATACCGCCACGTCGATTTTTCCCTTGATATCGCTTTGACTGAGTTTAGCCTTCAAACCCGTCGCCAGGGTTTTCGCACCGGCCCGATCCAGGTTCATTTTCCAGTTTCCCGCCACGAAAATCTTCCGCATCCAACACACTCCTAATGAACATAAATCCTTATTGTTAAAGTCTTTGCGCTCCTCCTGCCGACGCTGTCAACATCTTTTAAGCCACATAATATACCAGTTCCTCATCCCGTTTGCAACCTTTATCTGTCGGCGCCTTAATTTTCCGTATCGGATGGGGGGAAATCTATTATCGCTTCTGCTCGGAAAACCAGGTCCGGATCGCCTCGTTCCGCTATCGTCCGGTGTATCGTGTCAATAGTTCGTTTCGCGTATCCCTTAAATATATTCTTATTGTTCCAGCGGACGGTAATAGATTCGTCCAGGTTCACCATCGAATCATTCAGCAGAATAATCAGTTTGTTCGGGTGTGAAACTTTCAGAATAGCAAACTCCTGCCCTTTCCGCTGGACAATCGCCAGAGCGCCTTTTCGGGCCTTTCCGGCGGGAACCGCTAACCAGTAAAACCGGTCATGAGTGACGTCGTCCTGCTTCCATACCACTTTATCCGGCAGCGGATTGCGGGTGAACCCAGCCATCCAGTCCACCGCCACTGCATCCTCCAGATTCATCCAGTGCCCCAGACCTTTATGAATATGCACCTCATGGACGTACCCTTGCGGATCTGCCTGTTGCAGGTCGTCTAATTTCTGTTTCCACTCTTCTGCCACCCGATTGCGATTATAGGCGCTATCCTTCTCGCCCGCGTGAATCGTAAAACCGATATTCCGCAGCCCCAGTGGCGAAGCGTCGTTCGGATGTCCGCTCATCATTGCCGCCGCCGCCCATCGATCCGCCATCCGCGGCGCCAGTTGATACACTCCGTCTCCCCCGGCCGAGTATCCCATGATATATACCCGGTTGGGATTGACATCCATCTGTACGATTCCACTCGTGATAAGGTGATCGAAAAGGGCGTCGATATGATCTTGATGCCACAGGTTCCAGGTGTCCGTGGGGGCACGGGGGGCCAGATAAATCCCTTCTTTTGGTTTATAGAGTCGTATCTGGTTCCGCCATTGCGAGTCGTTGACCTGTTTCGGCGCTCCGCCCCCGCCGTGCAGTGATATATATAAACTCCATCCGTCCTTGGGTTTCGCTCCGAATATCCGGTAGTCAAATTTCATCTCCCAGGTTCCGAGTCGAATCCGTTTTTTCTCCCATTCCAAAGCCGCTTCTTTTTTTATACCCGTTACATAATCCTGCCAAAGAAGCTGCTGTGCCTTGTCCGCATCGGTTTTCGTCAAGGCAACGCCGGCAAATCCCTGTTCCCCCAACGGCGCCCGATCCTCGCGTAACACCGATAGCCATTTCTCCAATTCCTGTAGCGCTATATGGGATGCTTGTGCATCCGTTGGTTTCTTATCAGCCCAGACTTGAGCCGTAGCACAACATAAAGCAAAAATTGATCCAACGAATAGTGCTCTGTACCTATGTGTTTTACAGAATATGTTCATAATTGTTTTTCTCATATAATATCCTTCATCCGATGGATTTAGTCAGTCTCTGGAAGGCATTGGTTAAACAATTCTTGGTTTTTTTTGATGCGGCCGCCCACAAGGCTTTATCATAATGGCTCCCAAATTCAATCGCGGTAATATCTTTGGAACATATTCGGAAGAAACCATCATGCTCTGCTTCCGTATCGATCGTCGCTAGCGTTATCGTTTTCTTCGTGATCTGGGCAATACTGCCGATCTGACAAACATCGTTTTTCCATAACTCCCTGCTAATAATCAAAAGAGAAAAAATCCGATTGACGCTCATTACAATCGAATGAATGTCATTCAATTGAATACCCTTCGGTTTTTTCGGGATATATCCGAGTTTCCGTAGGGCTCGATGTACCATATGATTTCCATCATTTAAAATGCGATATCGTTTGATCGTTTTATTGGCCAGAACGGAATAACCATTAAAGTAAATATCTCGATCGACCGCCTGAATCAAACTCCAGTCATCGCTGCTATCCAGAAGATACCCGTTTATGTAACGACTTATTTCGCATTTGCCTCGGTCAAATTGAAGTAACTTGTCTATAAATCGTTTCGGAATCATTTGCCACTCTCTCGATCTCTTTTCTTAAACATGTATCCCAGAAACGAAAAGATCCCTGCGAATTTGAACTTCGGGTCCACGTATTTTTCGATCACGTAGAACATGAAATAATACAACCGCGCCGACGACCAGACGATCAATCCCAGCAGCAGCGCAATCCGCCAACTCCGCGTCTCCAGCAAAATGATGAATATGGAAATCCCCAGGATAAGCAAAAACAGCAAACCCTTCACATACATCCATTTCGGATTCTGTAAATCTCCCATAACGGATGAACCTATCAATCGAATCTCATAGAATAGCCTTGTGCCTGGTGGTTTATGTAGTTATGTTTTACTTCTGACTACTTTTTCTGAGAATCGAGAACTGAGTCCTGAGAACTCTTTTACAGCACTTCCCGCGCCCGGGGGAAGCTGCCCAGGATGATCATTTGCAGGCAATGATGGCGGGCGTCGCGAATGGCGTCTTGCACCCGTTTGTCTTCCCGATGCCCCTCGCAGTCCACGAAGAAATAATATTCCCGTTCCCGCTGACTGCTGGGCCGGGACTCGATGTTAGTCAGATTCACGCCCTGTTGGCGAAAGGCATCCAGGCAATCGACCAGGGCGCCGGCCTTATCGGCCGTACTGAATACCAGACTCGTCTTGTCGTCTTTCGTCGGCCGGGCCGCCTCCCGACTGATCACGAAAAACCGCGTGACGTTATTGGTGTTGTCTTCGATATTTTCCAGAATCACTTTCAGATCGTATAATTCAGAGGCCAGTCTGGAACCGATCGCCGCCCATCCTTCTTCCTGCGCCGCCCGCTGTGCCGCCTGTGCCGACGAAGGCATGGGCATGATATTCACCTGGGGAAACGTCGAGCTGAGCCACCGTCGGCATTGTGCGAATACTTCCGGTTTCGAGCAGATCGTATGAATCTTCTCCAGGACACAATTCGCTAACAGGTTATGATGAATCGCCACCAGGATTTCCGCGCAGATCGTTACGTTCGATTCGATCAAACCATCCAGCGTTTCGATCACCCCGCCTACCGTCGAATTTTCCACCGGCACGACGCCCAGATCGCAATGCCCCCGGGCGATCTCGTCGAACACCCCGGCGATATCCGTTTGCGGTTCATATTCCACGCTGCGCCCGAATTTCAACAGCGCCGCCGCATGCGAAAAACTACCCTCCGGCCCCAGGTACGCGATCCGTAACGCCCGTTCTAGAAAAAACGAGCCGCTCATCAATTCCCGATAGATCGCGATCAAACACCGATCCGGCAGCGGTCCCTCATTCGCCGCCTTGATCTTATCCAGCACCATTCGTTCCCGGTCCGGGGAGTAGATCGGCGGGGCGTCCTTTTCCGTCCGCTTCAATTCGCCGATCTCCTCCACCACTTTGGCGCGCGCGTTCAGCATCGCAACCAACTGGTGGTCCAGTTCGTCGATTTTCTGCCGTAAATGTTCCAGCTTACTCATAGCTCTCGTTTCACTGGTTAGTATTTCTTGATGCCCTGTTGTCTCATTACCACACACGCCTCCGCAGGAAAAAGTGCGCAAGCACGCTCATAATGCTATGGTATATAAGTGTTTATGTTTTCTCTCTACTACCAAATCACAACCTCTGCGTCAAGGATAATTTTCCCCACGTTTGCATACGTCTCCCCCTACAGAGCCACCAGCGCCAGGTAGGGGCAATCCCGTGTGATCACCCTAATAAGCCCCCGTTGTTAAGCGGGGGATCGATCACTTCCGGGCGTGGCTTTTATCTGTATCTTGTTTCCGATCCTTTATATAACTTCGGTAGGCGGCTAAGACGTTTTGAGTGTAAAGACTGAGACCGATAGAGATCACGGCCAGGATTCGGATATAGATACGATCCGCCTGAAACGCACTCTGCATAAGTACGGGTTCCTCCGGAGCAAGATCGCCGACAGTTTCTTCGGTATGAAACCAGCCAAACAAAAAGTGGAATACATTTATCGCTAACACCAGAAGAACTCCGACGGGAAAGCCCCATTTCACCTTGAAGCCTAGATAAAGAACTACGGCCAGTATTCTTCCCCAAAACATCGTCGCCACGATCCCGCAGACCGCCGCCCAGAATATCCCTACGCCGATATCGATCTGTGTGTCCTTATCCATAACCGAATCCATGGTAACCGACCACGGCGGGAAATGGAAGACATTAATATATCATCCGGCTCAATGATTTCTGGACATACGGTTGGGGGAGAATGATTCTGGGTTTACATATGAGTATCGTAAATAGTTTATCCAGATCGGTATCTTTTTGAGCAAATACATCGATTAATCCGTTCATGCGACTTTGCTGCAACCGCGAGGGGGCGCTCTCGAGGGGAAACGGAGTCTTAAAGACCGCCAGGATGATATGTTGTTCGTCGGGAATGAGACACTGGGCCTGAAAGCGGCGAACCTTCTGCGGCGGACCGGACATCTGAATATGGGTATCCAACCGAACGTATCGTTTATCGGTCGATATGTTCGGTAGGAAATCCATTGTAATATCGTTCACGGGGGATTCCGACGGGTTGTACGAGACAGAAAATCTCAACTCGGCCTGTTCCCCGTCAAAGACGGTGACATGAGGTGCGTCCAGAAACCGACTTGGCGGATTGGTTTGAATGCTTCGTAACAGTAATTCCAACTGCTTTTCCCCTAAACCATATCCGGATAATTGGATGTTCTTACTCTTCGCTGGTTTCAAGGGAAAGAAGTCGGTGGGATGCATCTTTTTGTTCGGTTGCGAAAGATGTTGATATATATCCGGCAGGTTCTCTTTGACGGCTCGTCCGACGACCTTTACGATCCGTATTTCCAGGGCAACCTGTTTACCGAGCGACAGGCGCTTATCCTGGAACCACTGGGCAATTCGACAATGATTTGGATAAGTTTGGGTAATGGCCAGACGATTTGGAGGTAAGGCTTGGATCGAGTCTACGCCTCCCTTGGATTTACTTTCCTGTGCACTTGGATATGTTTTGAGTTCGGCTTCAAGTTCCTGGATGAGTTCGGCAAATTTTTCCTCTTGGTATCCCTGGCCGTTTTTCAGAGACCGGCATACCAGGTCGCCGACGTAATACAAAATAGAGAAATACTTCTCGGGCAGTTCCTCTTCCGGACCGATATAGACCTCGCCGGCTACGACCGAGATCGTGAGGGCCTCTTGACAATGAGCAGAGAGATATTCGACTAGAGCGTGTAACGCCGTATCGAGCGATACCGGATTCGGTTGGTGGAGCGTAATCGGCAGCTTACGATGAATATCGAACTCCTGCTCCAGGATATCCCATAAGGGATGGATAGGGACGGGGCTTTGCATTTGTAGATGATTCAAAACCTGGTCCAGAGGAACATTCTGGTAATGCAGAGGGATGATAGTTTTACGGAGTGTTTTCAAAGTCTTTACTTCCGGGGATTGAAAATCCTTCGGATGTAGTTTCTCCTCCATAAAAGCCGACGGATTGGGCAGTTCCTCCTGCGCTACGTCTTCTGCCAGGGCGGAAATCGGCGCTGAGGACCAACCCAAAAAAAGGAGGAGGAAAAAGCCGCCGCGTTTGAGAGAGCAGAGGATTTGCATCATTTTCTCCTTAAGCTGGAATATTTTATTGTTGCGTGGTTTTTTGGTATGTTTGGTCAGGGGTGTATTTATGCGTGATTATAGCGAATGACCCAAGGAGCAGCAATAAAAAAATCATACCAAACTATGGGAACGGGAGATTCCGGGATACCAAATCTTTTCGTTTGACAGGAGGATCGATTGGCCATAGGATGGCAAGACTTTATGGGGGTAGAGATACCTCGCCTGAAGAGCAAGGGGTTAATGGCCTAGAAAGTAAGGATTTACGACAAAAACGCAATATCTACAGGAGCAAGTACGATGAGTAGTAAGATGGTGTATTTTTTCGGCAGCGGTAAGGCGGAAGGTACCGCTAAAATGCGCGATACCCTCGGCGGCAAGGGCGCCAACCTTGCGGAAATGACGAATTTAGGGGTTCCGGTCCCCCCGGGATTTACCATAACCACCCAGACCTGTCATGCCTATGACACTTCAGGCGGCAAATGGCCTCAGGATTTGAAGAAGGAGGTCGATCTGAACCTAGCCAAGCTGGAAAAGGCCATGAACGCTAAATTAGGCGATCCCAGTCAGCCGCTCCTGGTCTCGGTACGATCCGGGGCCGCCGTCTCCATGCCCGGTATGATGGATACCGTCCTCAATCTCGGACTCAACGATAAGGTCATCGCCGGTATTATCGCCAAGACTGGCAACGCCCGCTTTGCCTACGATATTTATCGTCGTTTTATCGACATGTTTGGCGACGTCGTTATGGGTTGCAGCCATGAATACTTCGAGCACGAGCTGGAAATCCTCAAAAAACGCGCCGGCGCCAAACTGGATACCGACCTGAACGCCGATCAACTCGCCGAACTCGTCAAGCGCTATAAAGCCGTCTATAAAAAGCACTTAGGTAAGCTCTTTCCTCAGGACCCGGTCAAACAACTCGAACATGCGATCAACGCCGTATTCGGATCCTGGAACGCTCCTCGGGCCATCAAATATCGCGAACTAAACCACATTACCGGCCTGGCCGGTACCGCCGTCAACGTCCAGGCGATGGTATTCGGCAATATGGGCGACGACTGCGGCACCGGCGTCTGCTTCACCCGCAATCCCAGCACCGGCAAGAAGGAATACTATGGCGAATTCCTCATGAACGCCCAGGGCGAGGACGTCGTCGCCGGTATCCGCACTCCCGAACCCATGAAACAACTCAACAAAAAG
>CAZNQT010000040.1:0-16650 GCA_964574885.1 uncultured Pirellulales bacterium | reverse complement strand
GCGACGGGTGCGTCGGCGTCGCGGATATTTCCATATTGACGAGCGAATGGCTCCTGGAGCAAAGCGGACTTTTGGCGGATATAAATGGCGATAACAAGGTGAACCTGCAAGACTTCTCCATTTGTGCGGAAAGCTTCATGATAAATTCATGTCCCTAACCGTACTTAAGGTACTATACAATGAAAAAGTTACGTTTTTTATTCATCGGATTTACGTTGATGCTATGCGCAAGCTTAGGCCGGGCTGACATTGAGTCCGATTTAATTGCCTATTACAACTTTGAAGGGTTAACCGGTACGACGGGAGAAACCGTTGTGGATCAAACCGGTCATGGCCATAACGGCGTCTGTCGGCAGGATCAATCCACCCTCAAGGCCCCTGCCATCGTATCGGGACCCACCGGTTTGGGCGACGCGCTGTCCTACGATGGGGCTTTCTACGTCCAGATCCCCAATCACACCGATTTTGACATTGTCGGTCCGATCACGATGGCGGCGTGGATCAAGGTCGATCTGTTTGATCTCGACTGGCAGACCTTCTTCTGCCGGGGCGACTGGTCCTGGCGATTGCACCGCAGTGACGGCGGCTCTTCCGATCCGGAAGAGGTCGCGTTTCATATGAGCGGTTTAAGTGATTACGGTCCCTATGGCGTGACCGACGTCGTGGACGGTCAATGGCACCATATCGTGGGGGTTTGGCCCGGCGATGGTACTCCCGCCACTTTATACGTTGATGGCGGGATCGATGCGGTTTCCGGTACTCTGACCGGAACAATTAACACAGAGGGAAACGATCCGGTCACCATCGGCGCCCAGATCAATAACGGCAACCTGGGCCGTCAGTGGAAAGGACAGATTGACGAAGTACGTCTCTACGATCGGGCCCTAAATTCCACCGAAGTGGCGGATCTGTATGCCTTTACGCTGGCGGGTGCAAACTCGACTCCCTCCGTAACTCTCCCAGCGAGTAAAACCCTGAAGATGCCGGATAATGTCGAATTTAAGTTAAACGGCACGGTCGCTGACGATGGAAATCCCTTGCCGGACCATCCGGCCAGTCCCGATCCGGCCGATCCTAACAAACTGAGTTGGTGGTGGGAAATCGTAACCAAACCCGTTGGTGCGGACGATCCGATCTTTTTGCCGGACGATCCGTATGATCTTAGCGGTTCCGCGTTTGTCTATGATACTCCCTATCAACCAATCGCGGTCGATCCGAACGTTAAATTTTCCCAATACGGTTTGTACGAACTGCGTCTCCATGCCACGGACGGTCAGAAGAGCAATCAGGCGACCATCTCCGTACTGGTCAATCCGCCGGGTATCAGCGAGCAAGGCTATATGTATCTATCCCCCGTTCCCGGAGCGGAGTACGTATCGGCGCAGACACGATATGTGCTGGTGCGTTTTGAGGATGTAACCCCCTACGATATCACCAACTTGTCTTCGTTTATCACAGTCGTGGGAGATTCCAGCGGCAGCCATTCCGGCACGACTAAAATCGCCAGTGATAATCGAACGGTCATTTACACAATGTCGTCGGATTTCTCCAACGGTGAAACGGCAACCGTAACCCTGATGCCAAACGTGGATCCCGGCGCCGGCGGAACAGTAGATCCGTATCAGTATCAGTTTTATGTTACCGGACCGGCGCCGAGCGCAGCGCCCCAACAGGCGAATCGCGAATCAACTACCGCCTGGAATTCATCCCAAAAACCGCTGGCAACCACGCAAGATGATAATCCTACCTGGACCACTACCCTCGCGGACGGGCCTATGATTATGCCTAATGGAGTGTCCGTACCCAGTAATTTCCCCTTTATCAATATCACCACCAATGACAATCCCGATCCGAGCTATATCTTCCTGGATAACAGAACGAGTGGGAGCAATTCCTACAATGTTATCTTTGATACCCAGGGCAATCCGATCTGGTACCTGCAAACGAATGACGAACGGCGCGATATGAAGGTGCAACAGAACGGCGTGTTGACGATGCTGGCCCGCGACGGGTACCAGCGATACATCGGACTCGATGAAAATTATAACGAGATTGCCGAGTATCGAGCCGTGAACGGTTACAGCACCGACGAACACGAACTCGTCGTTCTGCCGGACGGACACTATTTATTGATCGGGTTGCGCAGCAATACCGTCGATATGACTCAGTACCTCTCCGGCGCCAGTACCAGTGCTTCGGTAGGGGAAACGGTCATTCAGGAATTCACCCCGGAGGGGGATTTGATCTTCCAATGGCGGGCCTGGGATAATTTTGATGTGCGCGACGTCCACCTGGATAATCCCTACGGGAGCAGTTTTCGATTTCCCCATATGAATGCCATCGATATCGATGAAGACGGCAATATCCTGCTCTCCAGCCGCCATTTGAGTGAAATCACCAAGATCAACCGCGATAATGGCGATATCATCTGGAGGCTAAGCGGAATTGTCAAGAATAATGACTTTACCTTTGTCAACGACAACTTCAATCCCCCCGGTCCTCGCAACCAGCATGCGATCCGTCATACCGGCGCGAATCGGTATCTGATGTTCGATAACGGGAACCTGCACAGTCCCTCGGCGTCGCGTGCCCTGGAATATGAACTGGATCTGGATGCCATGACCGCCACCGTGGTCTTTCAATACCCCGCGACGCAAACGTCGTCCCTGTACGCGCATTACATGGGCAATACCCAACGACTGTCCAACGGCAATACCCTGATCAACTGGGCCATTGGTTCGCTGCCCAAACTCACCGAGGTCCGCCCCGACGGAACCAAGGCGTTCGAGATGAACTGGGTCGATGGATTTGAGGCGTATCGGGTTTGGAAGCACGACTGGCATGGCAGGGCCCTGAAACCCACTCTGGTGGAAGTATATAATCAGCCGGATAACGTAACACTGATTTTCAATCAATTCGGCGATCCCGAGGTGGCGTACTATAACATCTACGCCGACACGTCGCCGAATCCCACTACCCTGCTCGATACCTCGAACGTCACTATGAAACGGGTTACGGGCTTGGCGGATGGTGAGCGCTATTATTTCCGGGTTACCTCGGTAAGTAACCTCGGTGTGGAAAGTGATTTCTCCAACGAACTCTATGCGGATGTACGGGTAATCCCACCCGGCCAGAATATCGTTGTCAATGGGGATTTTGCTCAGGGGATCTCCGATTGGTCCTTCGATCTGAACGGTTCCGCCTCGGCATCGTTCAGCGTAATCAACGAGGAAGCCTATATTGATATCACTACCGGCGGTACTCTCTTGTCGGATGTACAGTTATTCCAGACCGGGATGCCTCTCATCCAGTCAGAAAAATATATTTTAGAGTTTGATGCCCGATGTGCGGCGCCGCCTCGACTGATCGAAGTTAAAGTGGGGCAAGATAATGCGGATTACAGCAAAATCGGACCTATACAGATCACACCGAATTCAACTCACTATCGCTACACGTTTACAATGACGGATCCCTCTGATTACGATGCCCAATTGATGTGTAACCTGGGTACCTATACGAATGATGTGTACCTGGATAATATCTCTCTGATCAAAATCGTACCCGGCGATTTCAACAACGACGGCTGTGTCCGGATTTTTGATTTATATATCCTGGCAGGCGAGTGGCTCCACGAGCAGAGCGGATTGTTGGCGGATATGGATGATAGCGGCAAAGTAGATATGAAAGACTTTACAGCGTTTGCCGTCAACTGGATGAATCACTGTGCCGAGCCTTCCGAACCTCCGATCCTGCTGGTTCCTGAGGGTGCGACTAAGAAAGTGTTAGTGCCCACTGATCCGCCCTACACGCCTTGGACCGGTGGCCAGGAACCCTTTGACGATTCTGGCTGGGATTTGGTCAACCTGGTTGCCCCCCCATATGGTATCGGGTATGAAAATAGCCCGGGCGATGCGGTGAATTATACCGATTTGATCGGTCATGATGTCCAGGCCGAGATGTCGGGTATTATGACCTCTTGTTATATTCGGATTCCATTTACTTTGAATACCGATCCTAGCGAGCTGAACTATATTACCCTGAATATCCGTTATGATGACGGATTTGTGGCCTATATCAATGGCGAAGAACTGACCCGCGACAATATTGACGCGGTCGTACCTGACTGGGATGACGAGGCGGATGGTTTACACGATGATACTCTCGCGAGACAATTGATTTCCTTCATAGTAAACAGAGCGGAGAACCCGGATGTCTTCGATGCCCTGCAACTGGGAGATAATATCCTCGCGATTCATGGCCTGAATGACAATCTCGGCAGCAGTGATTTTTTAATCTCGGCGGAATTACTGGCCGGACAGTAACAATCTACGAGAGATCTTGCCGTAACTATTTTTTTGTAAAGAACGTCGTCCCGTTATCCGGAATCTCATCCGGTGCGCTCAAAATCCAACAGATTTCGGTCAATGTAAATCTTGCGATCATCACCGGTTCCGTCCGTGACCGATACGTTGTTAATGATAATGTATAGCTACGTTGGAAAAATCGTCCAAAGTATAGAGGATTAACCATTGTAACGCCAACCAGGCTATATCCTTTAGATCGACTTGCTGATCCCCGTTAAAATCGCCATCGATGGGCGTACCGCTGCGGGTGACGAATCGAGCCAGTCCGATCGCTTCTTCTCCTTCGCCAGTGTACAACAAATACATCCGTCCATCGGCATCCTGGAACAAAGCCGGATCGCGCAACTCGCGAACATTGGTGGCGGAGCCCTCGCTCGACCAGGTCAGAGGCAAATCCGCTCCTTCCCAGTCCAGTTCAGGTTCCAGCACATCCGTTGGTATAGAAGCAATCCAATGATTCCAGTCGGTTGCACTCATGTCGATGGAAGAATAGAGGATTCGTTCAGGTCTATCCGGATAGCAACTATAATATACATGGAGCGTATCGCCCACGACGCGAAGGGCGTTGTGTCGTACGGTTTTTCCTATCCCGGCAAAGGGATTATTCGTGGAACGGTCCCACAGGTATCGGGTGGTCAAATCCACTCCCTCGGGATTCCAGGGATCCGCCGGATCCGGCGCTTTCCAAATCCATCCTTCCTTGGCAATAGCGAAGAGATCGCCATTATATTGAAATACCCGATAATAGAAATTGCCCAAAATGGTTTCCTGCACGCGGGGATTAAAATCCAAGCCATACGGCGAGACGGCCACGCACGTGGATTGACCGCGGCTGACTCCGTCCCAGCGGACAGTCCCGCCATGGAAATACATAATGATCCTGCGGTTTTGATCATCTACCAGCACGTCCGGCGAGGCGATATGATTGGAAATACTCAGTCTGCCGACGTTAATATTGAGTTTCAACACCCCCTCCCCCGGATGATACATTGTATAGGGTCCTTCGAGATCGCTCGCCCAGGCCATACGAATGTGATCTCCTTGATGGTGAGCAAAATATAAATAGTAAAGTGCGGAAGGGTCCGCACGATCAGCCGGATCAATCCAATTAGGAATGCGGATTAAGGATGGACCGTTTATATTTGTGCCCACGCTCGGAAAGGTCATGTCAATAATCGGCATTCCCTCATTTAATCGGATGACGATGCCATGAGTGTCTGTTGCATCATCCCCGCCCACGTTTCGCTCACCATTAAGCGGGGGCACACAATTCAAAATGCTGAAAATGACAAAGGTTAGTATTCGTTTATACACCACTTCTCCTCTTTTCATTGAGCAAACTATAGTTCATTATACATAATACGACAGAATGAGGCAAGTTTTTCACCCGGTATGATAATTTCAAAGCCATTCGTCCTGCATGTGATCTTGAAAATCCCAGGAAGGTTTTTATCGATGTGGATGTCTTTTACAATCAATGACTTCGGTAAGCAGTTTTCCAATACAGCATGCAGGAGGGCAGAGTCCGAGGTATTCTGCAATGGTTGCCGCAATATCGGTCGGTTCAATCGGTCTGCTGAGGCGCATGCCTTTGATATGGCTTCCGGCAAAAATGACCGGCACATACGTGTCATAGGTATAAGGGGATCCATGCATGGCGGCGTACTTATCCGGATCATGATAGAGATACCAAAAGGGTTTCTGCACAATCATGACGTCGCCGCTGCGGAGCGGACTAAAGGCATTGCTCATTTTATGAAAAACATCACTTTGTGGAATACGACGGGCCCTCATATCCTCATAAGAAACTGCCGCCGCGAATCCTTCGAGACTCGTAACCGCTTCCGCCAGGGCCTTCGAGACAACTTTTTTATCGAAGCCGGCTTTATGAAGATTTTGTATATCCAGATACAGGTTTGGATTCCAGAAAGCCGCGATGAGATTTTGGTCGGTAGCGAAACGTTTTTGCAGTATCTTATTTAATGAAGCGATGAATTTGTCGGGGTAGTGTCTGCCGCCGAATCCTTCCTTTTCATTGCTATCCGGATTGAAGCCTGTTACTCCCGATGATGCCGGCTTGTGGTAAATCCTCCTGTACTTTTATCGTACCAGAAGGCCTTACCGGTGTGACCGCCGCAGGGAATGGCCGCCCGGTCTTTTATAGAAACGCTGAAAACTTTCGCTTTCCCTCCGCTAGCCAAATAAATTTCATCCCCGGTCGTACTGCTCATAAGATTGCGCGGACTCGATGCCGAATTCACAGCCGGTTTCTGGCCGAAAACAGAATGATCCGGGTCAAAATAGCAATAGGTATATTCGCGTGTATTTCGATCAATCCAGTCGTTACGGATGTTCCATGTTGTGCCGGATAACCGCCCGTGACAAGAATCGCGTGCCCTACCGCGGTAAACGTTGTGGAATGTTGGTAGTGCGCATTGGTGTACCAAATGCCGTTGTCGATTAAATAACGAAGGCCGCCTTTGAACCTTGGCTCAAGTTTTTTAGGCGCATCGCCGCGGAGTTGATCCACCGTGAGCTGTAACACTAATTTACACTTTCCAACGCCCCCCAAGCAGGATCCATGGTAAAGAGTAAAAGCTAAAATAACTACGAACAATCTGATTTTGCCTACTCTGGATATAAGACACCTCTGTATCGATATTTTACGGATCGTTTTAGAAAAAATTATAACCGGAAGAAGTTAAGATTTTATTATTTTTTTGTTAGCAATATATAATAATGCTGCTGATTATCTTTCCGGATTATGTTGTCAACACTCGATGACCAAAAGATGGGTTGTTCGGGGGCAAATAGTAAACAAATATTATTCTAAAATATGCCTAACAATTTTGGTTTATAATAATGATCTATGGTATTATAATATTATACCAGATTGGTAGTACGTTTTTCAGGCTATCAGATCGAGGAGAAAGCAAAGGAGCGAAATGAAAAGAAATTACGTTTAACGGATGCATATCCTTCCAATTATTAACCCGCCAAACGGCAATATAACAGGATAGAAAGGCGCAGAAAATGAATAAATTACTATGGGTTACGATATATGCTTTTGTAATGGCGCCCCAAATCATGGTCTCGGCGCAGACGGACGTAACGGCGCCGGGCGACCCGATTCAAGGCGTACCCAATGACGGGGACTGGCCCAATAATCCTTCCAACGTGGAAACGCCGCCTATGGCGATTGATAACGACAGCAGTACCAAGTTTCTTCATTTCAAAGGGGAAACACAGCCGACCGGGATTGCCGTAACCCCCGCTGCACCGTGCGTGGTGGGAGGAATCACGTTAACCACCGCCAATGATGCCGTGGAACGGGATCCAGCCAGTTACGCGCTGTATGGTACGAATACAAGTATCGACGCCCCGGATCCGGACTGGACGCTTATCCATAGTGATTCACTTTCGCTGCCCGATACTCGTTATACCAAAGTCGGACCGATCCTGTTTGATAACAATACGACGTATGCCCACTACCGGCTTTTATTTCCCACGGTGAAAAATCCGGGATCGGCGAACAGTATGCAGATTGCCGAAATCGAGTTGATCGAGAAACCGGCGAACGGCTGGCCTCCGGTGGTCGATGCGGGTTCGGATGCGACTCTTGCCTATCCTGCTACCTTACTAACTTTGTCGGGAACGGTTTCGGATGATGGTCTGCCGCTGCCGGCGAATCCTACCGCGCCGGACCCGGACGATCCCCATAAATTACGGTGGAGTTGGTCGGTGAAGAGCAAACCGGCGGCAAGTGAAGGAGTGCAATGGTTGGGTAATCCCTCCAGCGGCGAAGCGTTTACCTATGAGGGCTCGTCGAATCCGCCCGGAACGATTTTTACCTGTAATCCTACGGCGCAATTTGACGTCGAAGGGGTATATCAATTGGAATTCAGTGCCACGGACGATAACGGCGATACGGTAGTCACCGACTCCGTGTTTATCGATGTATGGCCCAGCGGTTATCGGGATAAAGGATATTTATACTTATCCCCCCTTCCCGGAGCGGAGAACGTCCGCCGGGAAAACCGATTTCTGCTGGTGCGCCTAGAAACCGTTTTGCCCAACGAAATCACCAACCTGTCCGATTTTATGAGCGTCGTAGGAAGCGTCAGCGGAAACCATCCGGGCCAGACGAAGATAGCCAGCGATAATCGAACGATCATATTTGAGGCGGAATCCAATTTTACCATCGGCGAAACCGTCAGCGTCAATTTGATTCCGGAAGTGGATCCCGGTTCCGCCGGGACCCTGGAATCGTATCAATATCGGTTTTACGTAAACACCTATGCAGGCGCCGCGGCGGCACCGGTATCGGCAGGCCAATTAACTGCAACATCGGCGCCAGATCATATCATACCGATTCCGTCCAATGTATCTGCTCACGAACCCACGATCCAGGCTGGCCCCGGGGAACCGACGATTATGGCCAATGGAGTGTCCGTGCCCAGTACTTTTCCCTGGCTGGAGGTTACCATTAACAACAATCCGAGTCCGGGGTATATCTTTCTGGAAAGGATGTCGAGTCCACAGTACGCCATGATCGTGGATAGTAATGGCGATCCGGTCTGGTATCAGCAATCGCGGGCCCGGGATTTGAAGGTGCAGCACGACGGCAGCATAACGCATCTGAGCAATAATGCCATATATTCGTATGATTTGGAATTTCATGGCTATGATGAGAACTTCAATCGGACGAAAACGTATCGTCCGGTGAACGGCTATTTTACGGATGACCACGAATTGCAGGTGCTGGCGGACGGGGGGTATCTGATCATCGGAGGGGGATTTATGTCGGTAGATATGAGTCACTATGCCTCCGGCGGCAATCCCAACGCCTCGGTCCTGGAAAATGTACTCCAGGAATTCACCGCCGAGGGCGATTTGATTTTCCAATGGCGGTCGTGGGACCATTACGATATTCTCGATTTGAATGAGTTGGCGTCCAGTATCGACTTCCCCCACATGAACGCCATCGACGTGGACGACGACGGGAATCTGGTGGTTTCCAGTCGTCACATTAGCGAAATCACTAAGATCAACCGGGATACCGGGGATATTATCTGGCGGCTCAGCGGCGCGCACAATCAATTTACCTTTATCAACGACACGTTCAACGGAGTTTCGTATCAACATGATATCCGCGCCCTGGGGAATCACCACTATACGATCTTTGACAACGGAAATGGACATAGTCCCCAGGTTTCGCGTGCCGTGGAATATGAAATCAATACCGATACGATGGAAGCCACGGTCGTCTGGGAATTTCGAGATAGTCCGGATAAATATGCCAGCTATATGGGCAATGCCCAGCGCCTGCCCAACGGCAATACCTTAATTAATTTTGTGTCGGCCGCGTATCCCAAAGCCATCGAAGTAACTCCCGGCGGTCAAAAGGTTTTCGAGATGAGTTTCCTTCCGGGGTACAGCGCCGATACCTATCGCGTGTTTAAGTTTCCCTGGACGGGCGTCGTGGAAAAACCTTTACTTATTCTGGAAGCGCAGTCGGATAACATTACTTTAATTTTTTATAAGTTTGGCGATCACAACGTGGATTATTATCGCATCTACAGCGGCGCCTCGCCCAATCCCACCACGGTGCTCCAGACTTCCCAAGAAACGTTGGCGCAGGTTACCACGGGCTTGACGCCGGATGTGGTAAATTACTTCCGCGTTACGGCGGTGGATTATCAAGGTAATGAAAGCGCCTTCTCCAACGAAGAAAGTGCGATGGTGAATTTTACCGTACCGGGAACGAATATGGTAGTAAACGGCGATTTCTCCCAAGGGACGAATTCCTGGATATTTGACCTCGACGGAAGTGCGGATGCCTCCTGGAGCGTTGCTAATGAGGAAGCCCGGGTCGCCATTACCAACGGCGGTACGCTTTTATCGGACGTGCAGTTATACCAGACCGGCCTGCCTATCCTCCAGGGCAAGAAATACACGTTAGAGTTTGATGCGAGGAGTACGCCTGCCCCGCGACTGATCGAAGTCAAAGTGGGGCAAGACGATTCTGATTACAGTAAAATCGGACCTGTCCAGATCACGCCGAATCAAGCTACTTATCGTTACACATTTACGATGAATGATCTCACTGATAACGACGCCCGGTTGATGTTCGACCTGGGGACCTACACCTATGATGTGTACCTGGATAATATCTCTTTGGTCAATGTCCTAACTTGTGAGGACGTAATCGCGATGGGCAAGAATCTTTTTGGGGATTTCGATGCGAATTGCCGCATCGATATGCGCGATTTCATGGCGTTTATGTCGAACTGGCTGCGTTGTGTGGATCCGCAGGATGTGAATTGCGATAATCCCCTCCAGCAACCGTAATCCTAGGGGAGTGGGCGTGGGTGTATCTATCAAAATCCAGGTAGGAGCCATCTTCAGCCTGAAAGGTGATTCCAATTGGCTCCAGGTCGGCGCATAACATCAAGAACGTTTTGTCCGTCAGGTAAAAACGCCTCTCCCTCCGGTTTCCCGATCCAGCCTGACGGTTTTTTGCTCTTCAGTACAGCGAAAATCGCAAAACTGAGAAGAAGTCGCGATCGAGGCGCGTCGAAACGCCAAAATGTTGGATTGTAGGCAAATTAGCGGTTTTGAAGACTTTCTGGGAAGCGTAGAGGCCATATTGGGAATCACGCGTCTTGCAATCAAGGCCCTGATTATGGTACTATTTACAATATCATGTGCAGGAGCACCTATTATGACGTTACATGTTATCATAAAAGCAAGCTATCCCCCCAGTACGGATAATAGTAAAACCGCCAACCAAAGGGATTGCCCGGTACACCATACCAATTATAGATTCGCGATGAAACCTAACCAGGTTTGAGGTAACTCATAATGAAAAATAAGGCGATTGCATTTGTTGTGTTCATGCTGGGATTGTCAGCTTTGATATCGACCAGAGCGGCGGCTAAGGGGAAGGTGGAGACTGATACCAGCGCCGAGGCCAAGGCGAAGGCCGAGTATGATGCGGCCGAGCAGGCAGCCAAGACGACGGAAGCTGCAGTCAATCCCTTAAGAGACGCCATGAAAAAGGCCGATGTGGCATACGCCAACGCAAAGAAAGCTGCTAACTCGGCGCGTCAGAAGGCTACGGATGCGAAGAATTTGGCGGGCGAACAGGGCGAAAAAGAGTTAGAGCAGGCCGAGGCCAACTTGTCCGCAGCCATCAAGGTCCTGACCGATGCGACCAATGCCAAGCCCCCCCTGGATAAAACCCTGGCTGACGCCAAGGTAGCAGCAGCCCCATTGCAGAAAGTTTACGATGAAGCGGAGAAGACAGCTCGGGAGGCTGAGGCCACAGCGAAAACCGCCTCTGACGCGGCCAATAAGCTCGATATCGAAGCCAAGAGAGCCGAGGCCCAAGCGACCGCTAAACGTAGAGTAGCAACTAATGCCAAGGCCGCCCTGGACCGAGCACGACAAAGCGAGAAAAATCTACAGGATCGAGCTGACGCCGCACCAAAGGAACTGGCCGAAGTCGAGAGGCACAAGAAGCAAGCCGATGAGGCATTAGCCAATGCTAAGAACCAGGTCTCTGCTGCCATGACAGCTTTGAAGACAGCCGAGAAAGCTGCATTGGCTGCGGAGGCTAATGCTAAGGAGGTTTCCGAGGCGGAGGTGCAGCAAGCCGCAGCCGAGGCCGACGCCAAGCGCAAGGCGGCCGACGCGGCCAAGATAACCTTGACTCAGGCACAGCAAAGGGAGCAGCAAGCGCAAACCCGAGCCAGCGAGGCCGCCCAAAAGTTAGCCAGCGCCCCGGCGCAGAAAAAAGCAGCCGACGCTGCCTTGGCAGACGCTAAAAAACAGATAGCAGTAGCCACCACGGCTTTTCAGGCCGCCGAGCAAGCCGCACAGAGCGCCGCGACCAGAGCGAAACAAGTCGCAGCGGATGCCGGCAAGTCGGATACGGAGAAGAAACAGGCGGCCGATGAAGCTGCTGCCTGGCGCAAAGCGACCGACGCTGCCAAGGCGGCTTTGACTCTATCACAACAGGGCGAGAAAAGGGCCCAGACACAGGTTAACACTGCCACTAAAAACCTGGCCGACGCCCCAGCACTGAAGAAGGCAGCCGACGCTGCTTTGGCCAGCGCGAAGAAACAACTGACCGCTGCCACTCACGCTTTTCAATCAGCCCAGCAGGCCGCTCAAGCAGCGGACGCCAAGGCCAAGTCAATGGCCGAGCGAGCCGGAAGGTCCAAGGAGCAGAAACAACAGGCCACAGTTGAGGCCGCCACTAAGCGTAAAGTCGCCGACGCGGCTAAGAGGACCTTGGCTCAAGCGCAAACCGCCCAACAAAATTCGCAGAAGCAGGCCGACGCTGCGGCACAGAAGTTATCCCGGGCGACGGCGCAAAAGAAACTGGCCAATATACAACTGACGAACGTTAAGAAGCAGGTGGCCTCTTCCACCACGGCTTTACAGACCGCAGAGCAAGTCGCCCAGGCCGCGGAGAAATCGGCCGCGGAGAAAAAACAAACGGCAGAGCAAGCCGCCGCGAAGCGTAAAGCGGCGGCAGATACTGCGGCTACACTAGCACAGGTACAGCAGGGTGAGCAGCATGCTCAGGCCCAGGTCACGGTTGCCACAAAAAAGCTGACCGAAGCGCAATCGCAGAAGAAATCGGCAGATGAGACTTTGGCGACAATCAAAACCCAAATGGTCGCAGCCACCACGGCTTCTCAAGCCGCCGAGCAGGCTACAAAGGCCGCTGAAACCAAGGCCAAGCAAATCGTCGCTGACGCCGCCAAGCCGGATTCAGAGAAGAAACAGGCAACCGATGAAGCTGCTGCCTGGCGCAAAGCGGCCGACGAGGCAAAGGCGGCCTTGGCTCAAACGCAACAGAGCGAAAAAGTAGCGCAAGATCAGGCCGCTTCTGCCGCGCAGAGGTTGACCGCAGCACAGTCACAGAAGAAATCGGCCGATCAGGCCCTGGCAGACGTTAAAGTCAAGGTGGCTACTGCCACCCGAGCCAACCAGGCGGCTCAGGAAGCGGCTAAGGAACTCCTCAAACTCGATGCCACCAAAACGCAGACCGCAGAGATAGCCGCCGCCAAGCGCAAAGCAGCCAATGAGGCCAAGACAGCTTTGGCCCCAAAGGCGAAGACGCTGGAGCAGGCAACGGTTAAGGCCAACCGCGCCGCGCAGACGTTGGACCGATCCCAAAAGCGGAAGAAGTCGGCTGAAGATCGCTTGGCGAACCTTAAAAAGCGGATCGCCTCAGCCAAAAAGACACACGTAGCGGACGAACAAGCAGCCCAGAAAGCGGAAGCCGCGGCTGCTCCGTTGAAGGAGGAAGCGGAAAAAACACGGGCAGCGTATATGGCTGCCCAGAAGATCGCCGACGATAAGCGCGACCTGGCCGAGCGGGCCAAGGGGGTATTATACCGATTGGTCGCGGCCAGACAGGTAGTAACACTCATGGAGAGTTCTGCACCGCTAAAGAAGGTGAACCGGATCGATGAAATCGTGTTTGCGAAGTTGAAGACGCTGGGCGTCAAACCGGTCCTCTGCTCCGATGCGGTGTTTCTCCGTCGCGCTTATTTGGACGTGACCGGCACGCTGCCGTCCGCGGCAGAGGCCAAAGCCTTCATTCGAAGTTCGGATCAGAACAAACGCATTGCCCTGATCGACCGTCTCCTTGACCGGTCCGCACACGTCGATTACTGGGCTATGAAATGGAGCGATATCCTGCGTATCAAGGCGGAGTTTCCCGTCAAGGTCTGGCCCAACGCAGCGCAGGCCTATCACCATTGGGTGTGGGAATCGATCACCCAGAATAAGCCGTACGACCAATTCGCCCGGGAACTGCTTACCTCCAGCGGCAGCAATTTCCGTGTTGGATCGGTCAACTTCTACCGCGCCATCCAGAACAAGACTCCGGAAGGCATCGCCGCAGCCGTGGGATTGGCGTTGATGGGCACGCGGATCCCCTTCTGGCCGGAAAATCGTCGGGCCGATATGGCGGTATTTTTCTCGCAGGTCGGCTACAAACCCACCAGCGAGTGGAAAGAGGAAGTCGTTTTCTGGGATCCTCTTCACTCGATCGCCGTACCCGGTTGCATTGCTCCGGGAGTGCCCGCCGTGGCCAAGTCAGTGACGGTGACCAATCAGATTCCGCAGGCGTTGGCTAAGCCGCTGAGCGAAAACAGGCCACTGGCGGCTGTATTTCCAGATGGCACCAAGACAACAATTCCGCCGAACCGCGATCCGCGGGAGGTGTTTGCCGATTGGCTGATTCGGCCGGATAATCCCTGGTTTGCCAAAGCCATTGTCAACCGTACCTGGGCGTGGGCGATGGGACGCGGCATTATCCAGGAGCCAGACGACATTCGAGAGGATAATCCGCCCAGCAATCCCGAACTTCTGGCGTACCTGGAGAAAGAGCTGGTCTCAAGCGGCTACGATTTGAAACATCTGAAACGACTGATTTTTACCTCGACCGTGTACCAGTTCTCTTCGATCCCGAGGTTTAAAAAACCGGAAGCGAGAGCTAACTTCGCCAGCTACCAGTTGCGGCGGGTGGAGGCCGAAGTGTTGATCGATGCACTGAACGACATTACCGGTAGTTCGGATCTGTACACCAGCGCTGTTCCGGAACCTTTCACATATATTCCCAAAAGTATGTCTGCGGTGGAGGTAGCCGACGGCAGCATCACCAGTTCTTTCCTGACGTTGTTCGGACGTTCCGCGCGGTCCACGGGGATGGAAAACGAGCGCGTCAACGAGCTTGCCTCGACCCAGTGGCTATACATGCTGAATTCGGCCGCCATACAGAGCAAACTGCAAAGCGGTCCGAAACTCACGGCGCTAATCAATGCCGGCGGCAAACCGAATGAAATCGCCGAAAGACTTTACCTGACCATCCTCTCGAGGTTTCCGACGGATGCCGACGTAAAGGCCGCAGAGGAATACGCTAAAACCGGAGTGACAAAAGGGCGCGACGTCTGGGTCGATCTTGCCTGGTCGTTAATCAACAGTCCTGAGTTTCTTCTACGGCATTGAGTGTTACTCACATAGTAAGATATGATACAAAACGATCGTTTTCCGGGAGCGACAATCAAAGAGCGAATAAAGGGAGAATGCAAATCATGAGTATGAACCACAGTTCTGATACCCCAGAGCGAATCTCACGGCGTGAGGCCATACGACGCGGCGCATTGGGTGCGGCGGGTATGATCGCGGCGGGCGGTTTGAATCCCCGCGTTTTAGCGGCTGAGACCAAGAAGACGCCCGAGCAGATTGTCGCCGAACAGAAAGCGGCCCGAGACGAAGCGGCCAAGAGCAAGGCCAAGAACAAGGGTAAGATCAAATCGGTCATACAAATCTTCTTGTGGGGCGGCATGTCGCATAACGATACGTGGGATCCGAAGCCGGGTACGGGCTACGACTACCTGGGTGAGTTTGATAAAGTGATCCCCACCAACGTGAAGGGAATCCAACTCAGTTCACTGTTCCCCCACCTGGCCAAGCAGGCCGACAAGTACTCTTTGATCCGCAGCATGACCCATGGCATCAATGGTCACGAGACGGCGGCCTACCTGATGCAAACCGGACACAAGCCCGGTGGGCGGCTGGCCTACCCCAGTGTGGGCGCCATTTTTACCTTCTCCAAGAAAGAGCAGTACCAAGGGCTGCTTCCGCCTTATATCGTGATGCTCAGGGCGGCAGGCCGGTTTTCCGAGGAGGGCTTCCTGGGACCCGCGTACAAACCTTTCGCCACGGGCGGCGATCCAAACGCGTCTCGCTTCGAGGTACAGGGAATCGTCAACCGAGGAATCAACGACGGGCGGCAAAAGGCCCGCCGTGAATTACTCGATAAGATCAATCTCATGGGCTACGGTCTTGCGGAAGTTCCGGAGATGTCAGCCGCCGAGACAGCCAAGCAGAAAGCCTACGGATTGATCCTGGGCAGGGGGAGGGAAGTATTCAATCTGGAAAACGAACCTAGGGTACTCAGAGATCGCTACGGCCGGAACACCTTCGGGCAGGAATGTCTGGCGGCGCGGCGGATGGTCGAGGCGGGTGTGCCCTACATCACCATCAGCTTCCCCGGCGGCTGGGACACGCATGGAAACCACTTTGCGACGATGCGACGACAATGTCCCTGGCTGGACCAGGGCCTGTCAACGCTACTTGCGGATCTGAGTGAGAAGGGCTTGCTGGAGAGCACCCTGGTTTGGTGCACCGGCGAGTTCGGCAGAACGCCGAAGGTATCCTGGGAGCCGCCTTGGAACGGCGGTCGCCATCACTACGGGAA
>CAZNQT010000039.1:0-16700 GCA_964574885.1 uncultured Pirellulales bacterium | reverse complement strand
GGATAGTAGTTGATAATAATGAATGCCAGGAACCAGGAGAAGGCCCCGCCGAGTTGATAACACGTGCCCAGCCAACCCATAATCCTGCCGCGTCCCTCAATGGGGTACCAATAAGTCATGATCCGCACCATAGGGGACCAGCCCATCGCCTGAAAGAAACCGTTGATGCCCCAGAATAAGACCAGTAACCACAAAATGGTTTTCGAGGATAAATCGTTCTCCGGTGAAATCATCAAGACGGCAAATATCAGGATGTTCGTGATTACTGATCCTAAAACGCCCAGGCTGGCGATGATACGAGTGCCAAACCGATCGGCCAACTGACCGTTAACGAACTGGCCCACGGCGTACATCAACGTCAAAGCGGTCACAATCCAGCCGAAATCATCCGCTTTCCAACCGAATGTATTACACAGGGAGGTTTTGGCCATCGGCATGTTGTACCGACAGAGGTAATAGGCGAAGTAGGTCACCCAGACGGTGCCGAAAATCCTTACCTGCCAATCCTTTAATTTACTGGAAGCTTCGGTAGTACTCAGGTTCATAAAATATAATCCTTTCCGAAAACAATATCATCGGTCTTCTCGTCGATGTAAAAAGAATCATTGCCAAGGGCACCTAACAGAACCGATATAATCTGGGATTTTCCATATACAATTCAAACCTATGAATTTTCCAAAGAATAACTCTTTACGAAACCAAGGCCGAACATGCCGTTGTAGCGGTCGCGGTACAGTTCGCACTATAAATGCTATCGAAAATCAAAAAGATGTAATATTATTATAATATTAGCGTCGGCTCCGCTACGCAAAAACTCTTAATTCATTATACACCGAAAAAAAGAAAATGAAATATATCCCCTGATATGGATATTTACTAAAAGGAACCAATCCGAGTCATCAACTGCGCAGCGCGGCCACGCAATTTTCACCTTAAATTTGGCCCAAAATCGAGCTATGCCTTGCAAACACCCAGCGTCGTAAGTTTCTAAATTACAAGTAGATAACATTTTCTTCAAAACTTCAAAAAAATGCGCGTCGTATCGAATCTATGACACGTATTTTTGAAATTCGACATCTAAGCCAGGTCGGCTTATCGGAAAAAGGACAGAATTCAGTTAAAATTCTTTGGTATTTGTTGGTTTGACATATAAGGCCCAGTCCTCGGATGAGGGACAGGTGACGGTGTTTTTACCCTCGTAGAGCCCCGGGCCTGGAACATAGCTGCCTGTGCGAGGATTGAACCAATTAGCGCCAAATGCCGTCCCATCGGCGGATTCAAGATTGATAGTAATTTGACCACCGGTGGGGAAGTAGAAGATGAAGTGATTGGGCGGTTTAGCGAGGCAAAATCCAGAAGTTGTCAATTCATCGTGTGGTCTCAATGCCCAGTATGGGAGCTGCTCAAAGAAAGACGGCAGGTATTTCAACTGTTGAGCGGCTTTGCCGGGGCCGGGATGGCCCATGTAGAAATAACTGGTGCCATTCGACCAGTCGCCATAGGTGGCGTATCCTCCAGCCATGGCGATGGACCAGTGGCACTTGCGGACAAGATCAGCAGACTGTCCGTGGCCGGGCTTGTTAAGATTGCCCTCATAGCCATACTCCTCATTGATGTATGGCATGGGCGTCGGATAATAATTCAGTGCCCATTGATGCACGTTTTGCGGTCCGCCATATTGCTGAGTGATGATAAAGTCCGCCCACTTAGCATCAGTATAGAGGAACTGGTCGTAGCCGTGAGCTGAGAGGAGTCTTCCGTAGGGATCGCAATTCTTGACAAACGTCCCCATAGTATCTCCCCACGACTTGTCGCGAAATTCGTTGTGCTCGTTGCCAAGATCGAACCATACGTTGTCGAACGCTGCAAGTCTGGCGACGGCATACCGGTACAAGCGGTACTCGTGCTCCGTCAACCGCCCGTATTCTTTGGGCAGGTCCTGCTTTTCTATGGTGATGATGCAGGTGGCGACGATGCCTTTATGGCGCATGAGTTTGACCGCGCGGTCGATTCGCTGCCAATGAGCGACGTTAAAGCGTGTAAAGTCGTACTTGTGCGGCTGGCCCAGCCAAGCGGGCAGCGGATTGACCTGTCCTGGCTCAGCGCCGTAATTCGGCGCCTTCCAGGGGTCGGCAACTCCATACTCGACATCGGTACTCGTGCGTTTATCGGTATCGCGGGGGTAGCCTGTGAGCAAGAACCGAATTTTGTTAAAGCGGTTGCGCAGACAATAGTCAATGGTTGCTTGGATTTGCGAATCGTCGTTGGATGAGTCGAGTAGGTGATAAGCGGTGTAGCCAAGGTGGTAGAAGTGCTTTTTTGAACCTGCATAAATGAAGTGTTTAGGATTATTAGAGTCAACAACCACCGGGCCGAAATTGTTAGATGGCTGGCAGATAAACTTGCCAGTGAATCTTTTCTCGATACCCTCTGCGTGGAACGACAAGTTGTACTTATATGCACCAACTTGGTTTGGGCAAAAGCGCAGGCGATATACGCTTCCATCCTGTGAATCACAGAAGCCACCTACCTTTAGCGTAGAGCCATCGGATCCTACAAATGTGCCGGTCAACTCGGTGTCAATGAACGGATTCCCAAGAGGAAGGTTATTATCCGGGGAGACCTTTATCACAAACTCTGAAGAGACGAAACAAGCTACGGCTTTTGGCTCCTCGACCAGTGAGATGTCGATTCTTGCGGCCGCTGATGCTTGGTATGAAAGGATGATTACAATTGCTGGCAGAAATAACCGGAATTTTCTATTTAACCTCATAATCGATACTCCTGTATGCAATACGGTTAAAATTACAAAATCGGTGTCTAGATTTCAAGAAGTTTGGTTATCAACATGGCCAATACGCCTCCCGGAAAGCCCTCAAAACATGCTAATTCGCCGAAAACCAACATTTTGGTGTTTCTTCAACACATCTCGACCGGTAATTTCCTCTGATAGGAGGGGGAATTGGTTGAAATACTGCCCTCCATGCGATTTCCTGAGGCAATCCAAAGTATAACACATGGATATTCAAATCATAGCTTGAGGTATTTGCTCAAAATCAGGGATTTCCGAATTCAATGGAATGTCATAGGTGAATTGTAATTGAGATGTTACATAACAAGTGTTAATCATAAATGATTCATTACAAAAGTCGTACGGTTGAAATATTTTATTTATGATTCATGAATTTTAGCTACCTAATTAGTACGAAAGCCCACTATTAAAATACTCATGTTTTATTACTCATTATGGTCTTCCCCATACATTTTGTACGCCATTCCCGGGGAGCGACCAGTACACTTCACAATTTTCATAGTCATACCAGTTCACCGAGCCATCGACATGGGCAATATTCAGCCCTATGGGTAGGTCTTCCGAAGCATAGATTTGCTCCCGAAATCCTGACTTGAAATGATTCGCTTGGCGAAAATACTGGCCGGGCTCAAAGATATCTGTTGTGTTGCCGTAAATTTCAATAATGTCACCAAACAAGGGTAAATCACTTTTATCTGATAATCTCGTTGGTGGATCAAAGTTGGAACGCCAAGTGCCGTGATTTGTAATATCTCCCGGATTGAAATAGGCATATGATCCCTGGAAGGGGCGCCAATTGCCTGGTTGTTGCGTAGGCCATTGTTTGTTAAAACCAAAGTACGCCGTATCACTTGCGTTCACCACCGGACAGTAAAACACTTTGGGGGCATAATCAATTCCTTGCGTCCATACACCCGGCTGTTCCAATATAAATCCATCGAGGTAACCGTCGAAAAATACCCGGCCATCGGTGTCGGGAGGATAACTCGTAGCCCACCAGATAAACGGCCAAGGTGTGGCATCGGATTGCTTTTTATATAATTTTCCTTTGTTATTCTCGGCATAATAAATGGCCGACATCACTATCTGCCTGAGATTATTTTTACAAAGAGTTACTCTGGTCTGCGTTCGAGCTCTCTGTAGTGCCGGAGCCAGCAAGGTTAACAAAACGGCAATGATGGCTATTACAATTAACAATTCGATTAAAGTAAATCCTTTCATATATTTCATTATTTTATACTCCCGTTATTTTTATATACAGATTTTATTTTTTCATAATATGATATCCTTCAATATAACGCAATTCTAATTTGATTGACAATTTTCTGCATTCTACCTACATTGTTCTCTTGTTTTGTGGTATTTTTCAAACCTCAGATGGATACGATAGTTTTTTATAATACCTTGTGTTAAAATATAAATACTTATATTTTCTCAAAATGTTATAGTAATATTTCAGTCTCTTGTTTCACGTATCAGCAATACGTAAAGCCGAGTTTTCACGCTTACGTTTTAAGATCGGCCTGCCATATTATTATTGATTGATATTTCTACTTTTTACCGATAACATTCAATCCCTTTGATAGAAGCATATGAAAACATCTGTTGAAATCCGGTGAATGAGCAAGCTTCTCGCTTTATTGATTGTTGGTTCACTTATTATTTCAGTATAATACAACTGTCCGCTATTTGCAAATTCTGTTTATAACATTACCGCTGTAACTCTGATATGAGCTTGGGAAGCATGTCTCATACATATGACATCGTTTAGACAATTCCGCCACTAAACAACATACTTTGAACCTTATTATCAGCTAAAGCATAGGTGTGAAGGTGGAAAATCTTGAAAGATGAGACTACACCCAAGCTGATGAAGCAAAACGCTTGTCGGATATATTAAAAAAAGTTGGAAAGGTTCGCTGCCGGCAAGAGAAGTCAGAAAGTTGACTGCATCTAAAAGTTCACCCTTCCCAAAATTATTCGGGCAGGGCGTTCAACGCATACCTATAATTGTAGCAGCCGTCCTACAATGTCTATGGTGTAGTTAGGTCCACATTAAGAAATTCAAATTGCTGGTCCGGCTCCGTTTTGTATAAATCTACATAGGGGGAATATGTTTTCACTTCCACCATTTGCATGGAAGGATAGAAGGTAACGATTCTCAGGAATCCGTTGCCGCCGTTGGGATCCGTAGTCTGGTAATTAGCCAACATCTGATAAACTTGGTTACCGTTATCGCCGGTGCTGACGAGCTTACCAGTGCCATCGTTAAGAATATGACCGCAGAATACAAAGGAAATGTTTTCGTGGAGCTTAACAAAATTCGTCCACATCTCTTCACCGTCGTTGCACACTTCGTTGGGATCAGATACGCTGCTGCAAAGACCATAATCGTGCGGATTCCACGTATCCCCCGGTCCCACCAGTGTATCATCGGTATACAAATAATTGTGGGTGAGTACGATGACTCTTCGATGGGGATGATCGGCAACTAACTGGTTGGCCCAGTCCAGCACTTTTTTGCGTGGTCCAAATTCCAGTGCAATCACGAGCCAGTCGATCCCGCCGGTGGTAAAGTAATGGTAACTATTTTCCAGATGATCGGTTTCAAAAATCCCGCCAAAATGAGGCAGCGTATCGTATCGGCTCACGGGGAAATACTGATGAAACAGAGTGAGGTCGCGGGTATCGGCAGTGCCTCCCGTTCCCATATCGTGATTACCCGGCACCAACACATAGGGTATTTCCCCGTCCAGGAAGCTTAAGCTGGTATTAGCATTGTTCCACTGGGCGACTGCATTAGTGTTTGTTATGTCGCCTTCGTGAAGCACGAACGCAATTCTAAGATTGTCTTTATTGTTTACGATCCATTGTGTTTGGCTGGTAAATATGTGTGGGTAAGATGTGGAATAAGTTTGAGTATCGGGGAGCAGGACTATGGAGAAGGCTGAATCGGAATATACGTTAATTTTTACCGTTGCTTTATCTGTTTTTTGATTCTCCGTAACGGCTTCGTACACAAAGGAATCTTGTCCTGCATAGTTCGGATCGGGCATATAGGTAAACGTTCCGTCCGGAAGTAAAGTGAGGTCTCCGTGAGACGGTGGCGTGACTAGATTGACCGTAAGCGAACCCTCTGCAGCAATGTCATTGGCAAGTACTCCTTCGGTTGTAACTTCCAGCAGCATATCTTTGTGCGCCGAGTAACTGTCATCCACCGCCAAAACTGCTTTTACTTTGGTTACATGCACCTGGAAATCGTCAAAATACGTGCTTTCATTACCCCAGTTATATAGTGCCACCGTGCCACAGGGATTCGAATAATTAGGATCGATAACCGCGGAGCCAAAGATATTAGTACCGTCTAGTAAGACATTAAATTGATTCCCCTGCACGTTTACCGACAACCGCATTGGCTGGCCAACCGTATATCCCTGCGAAACTTCGGCGAGAGTAGATTCAACGCCGTTGTGCATTTTGAATATTTTCCGGAAGGTTCTTTGCTGGTCCATATCAAGTTTGTAATAGTTGTTCGCGTCCAAGTACCGGAATATAACACCTATGCCATCATTATCGGTTGACACTAAAGAGACGTCAAATTGGTAATTCTCCCACAGAAGTGATTTTGGATCACTCCAATACGCAAAGGTGCCTTTTCGGTTATCCGTTGCGGGAACATCAGGCCCATAAATATTTGACGATTCCGCCATCGCATGTTGCACGATATTCCAATTAGAAGGCGCTTCGATCGTGCCCTCATCCACAATAAACCAGTTATCCATACTTCGGTTGTCATAAAAGACATCTTCCACAAAACAATGCTTCCATTGGGAAGATACGGCAGCGTAATCGAATAAATCTACGGTTAGGTTTTTGTCCACGTCGGCCGGCCAGCCTGGGCCAGTATAGAGCCATTGTTCGAAAAGAATGATTTTGTCGAGAAGGTTGACCTCTCCGTCTTTATTGATATCGCCTTGTAAAGAATTACATACCTGTGTCGAGAATTTCCATACGGATCCTGGATGGATAGTTACATATTCCTCTATAGCGTCCAGTCTCCAAAAGTATGGAACGTTACAATCCAGATTGAGCTCGGGATCGTAGGAATTATCAGGAAGATTCAAAGCCTTGTGGAATAAATCGGTGGAGGCGGGGGTGGCATTTTGCACCACCATTTCGTTAGGATCAAGATAGAAATTATAGCCGGTCGGCGTATAAGCCATTGGTGCCTTCCAACCAAAAATCACATCCACGATTACATCTTTTTCTCCGTCGTACGGATCCGGAGATCCTGCGGTTACGGTGCTGGCATTGAAAATATCGTAAATTTGTTGCTGCGTAAGAACTTCATCATAAATCCTGACATCGTCCAGCATGCCCAGAAAGGTCTCGCGGTGGGGGTAATAAAGGAAGCCGCCGCCAATTGTGCCATAGGAGAAATTCAGTGCCCCGTCGCCGACGCCGGAAATGGCAGTGGTACTATCCAGAATCCCATTAATATAAGTTTTAGCTGCATTGTTCACTCTGTCATAGGTAATGGCAATATGAGTCCACGTACAAGGATCGATAATGTCCGTGCCGGTAATCTCGTACTGGGTATCCGAACCGTCGCCTTCGATCCAGCCGTGTACATGTTTAGAGGCATCGAGTTCAAGGGACGCAATGGGTGTGTTTCCGTAGGCGCCTAAAGCCACCAAATGACAAAAATCCGGATTGGGGGTTGTTTCATCTCTCCACGTAACATGATTGGTTTCGGGATATACCCACAACATGAGAGTCAATCCGGCATTGGCGGCAATTTGAGGACCGGTAATTAAATTCACGCGGTTGTTGTCCCAGGCACCGCATCCGGAACCTTGCAGCCACTGGCCGTCTATTTGCGGATTCGAAAGGAGACTAGCATCGTAATCCGTCTCAAGAGTCCAACGATAGGCATAAACACCGCCTCGAGCGCCGCCTAGGAAGGCTTGCATATCGGCATATTCATTGGGATCACCATTGTAGTTATAAAACGAGCCGACTTCATTACCATGATAATCGTTCCCAGAGAGGTCTTCATATTCCCACGTCTCCACCGTATTTTTCGGTGTATCAAAATCAAAATGAACGAGAAGCCTTGCTTCTGCCTCCACGATCAGAACCATACTTGATACAAATGCTATGAGGAAATAATTTTTTGTTTTCATCATAATTCCCTAGCTCCAATGATGTAGATACGGTGACCCCTAAGACGGGGTCACCGTGAAAAACAATCCGTTTTTTCCTTATTTTTGTAAACTTTTTTTCCGGCGAATCCCTATCATACCGCCCAAACCAAAAAGCATAAGGGTGGCGGGTTCAGGGACTATGGTGCGAATCTGTTCTTGAGTAAGAACTTCATCATAGATCCTGACGTCATCCAGCATGCCGAGGAAAGTTTCATTGTGTGGGTAATACAAGAAGCCACCGCCAATTGTACCGTGTGAGAAATTCAGCTCCCCATCTCCGACGCCGGGTATAGCGGTTGTGCTATCCAGGAATCCATTGATATAGGTTTTGGCCTCATCGTTCGCTCTGTCATAGGTAATCGCGATATGAGTCCATGTTTCTGCTGCCACTGTATCTGTTCCCGTGATTTCGTACTGGGTATCCGAACCGTCGCCCTCGATCCAGCCGTGTACGCGTTTAGAGGCATCGAATTCGAGGGAGGCAATAGGGGTGTTTCCGTAGCCGCCTAAACCTACTAGATGGCAAAAATCCGGATTGGGAGTGCCCGATCTCATCGTAACGTGATCGGTTTCGGGATTAATCCATAACATAAGCGTCAATCCGGCATTGGCGGTAATAGGGGGAGTGGCAGTTAAATCCACGCGGTTGTTGTCCCAGGCGCCGCATCCGGTACCTTGTAGCCACTGGCCGTCTATTTGCGGATCCGACAGGAGACTGGCATCGTAATCCGTCTCGAGAACCCAACGATAGGCATAGACACCGCCTCGAGCGCCGCCTATAAAGGCTTGCATATCGGCATATTCATTAAGATCGCCGTTGTAGTTATAAAACGAGCCTACTTCATTCCCATGATACCCGTTTCCGGAGAGGTCTTCGTATTCCCATGCCTCTATTGTATTCTTAGGCGTGTCAAAATCATAGTGAATAAGCAAGTCTGCTTCTGCGTCTGTAAAGATACCTAAGACAACGATGAGAAATATTGATTTTTTCATAAATTTTCCTCCTCATCTCTAAAAGCTAATTAACTTCATTATAACGAATCACAAACTTTGATCCGTTATAACTTCCTGTACATACCGATGTCGTTATGTACTTTACTCTACTCTACTTAAGCTTATACCATAGGCACTCTCCATTATTTAAAATTTTCTACTATATCCAAAATACAAATGCTCCTTATGATATGTCCTGGATTTTCGACGCCAGCAACCAAAGGGCTGAGCGCCCGATCCGGTTACATTAAAATTGACCCTCTCCCACATTCATGATAAGGAATCATTAAAACCATTGCAACCTTTTTTTCTAGTTTTATCCGGATAAATCCGTTTTTTTATTTCTTTTCCGTATACTACCGTTCCTGTTTTGATAATTTCATGAAATCCCAGAAATTCACTCAATCTATTTAAGGCTTAAAATCTTTCGTATATTACATAAACTTCTGTTAAAGCTGTAGTTACAATTTGAATTAATGTGATATGTATTCGAATTGCTGGTAGCTGGATTAGTTGATCAAGAGTATCATAATAACATGTCAAAGCCGTAAAATGTTAAAATAGGTAATTATCTTGTTGCGATTTCGTATTCAACACTGCCGGTGCGGGCCTGATGGATCAGGTAGATTAATATATATCTAAAAATTCGTCGCATCTCGAACAACGTTTTAATGCAATTATCCAAGGTGGAAGTCTAGAGTGGTAGTTCCACACGTTGAGATCTTTAGGTGGCACCAAATAATCTGTGTCCCTACCGCGATTGGTTTTCGAGAACTGGACGGATCCGGATTTAGGACGTTTATCGTTATATAAAATATGTCCTTATAAGTCGCAACGAATGCTCTTGCCCTGTTGATCAGCAGATAGATAGCAGGCCAGGATCAAATGTAAATTGTGCAGGGCGTCTGAACCGTCCAGGGATTTTTTCTCCTTAATGGATTGCGCGTGCTTGGCGATGACGGCTTGATAAATATTTGTCACGCGGTCGATCTTGATCTTCTCCGTGTGAGTAAAGCGATCCACCTCTAAACGAACCTCGATCGGTTCTCCTGGATGACCTGACAACTGAAACAGGGTGCCGATCCCTCGCAGGATGCCCTTGCTGCCGTAGATTTCATATCCCAAGTTAGTTAGAGTGCTTTCTAAACCGCCGCGCGATTGATTAAAGGCGACTCGTATCGTACCCTGCATTCCGTTTTTCAATTGAAATTGCACCCAAGCGCCGTTCTCCACCGCGATATCCAGAGTCCTGGGCGCGTACACACAGGCCAGCGATTCCACGGTGCTTTCCAATAAGAATTCTGCCATATACAGACAATGACTCGCTACGTCGCCAAGGGGACCGCCAATCTCCGCTGGATCGGCACAGCGCCAACTTGTCGTCTCCTGGGAGGTGGCGCCATAGCTGAATTCCATATGCAAGGTGATGTCGTTAACCTGTCCGATTGTTTCCTGCTTTATAAATTTCTTTGCTCGTTGGTTATAGACGTTCTCGGTCATCATGTGATCGACGGCCAGACTGAGGTCTTGTTCTCGTGCAAGTTGCTGTAATCTTTGCGCCTCTTTGAGAGTAGTAGCGATCGGTTTTTCGATCAGGCAATGTTTGCCGGCTCGTAAGGCTTCTTCGGCTATCGGGGCGTGGGATTTGTTGTTCGTGGCGATGAATACAGCCTCAACGCCGGTATCTGACCAGACCGCTTCCGGAGAATCATACCATGGGATTCCCAATTTGGCAGCCGCATTCCTGCGGGTCGCATCGATATCAGTAGCTCCAACCAATTCCGCTTGTGGGTGACCGGAGAAACGACTTTTATCTATACCAAAGCCCTCTTGTGCGATACGATTCTCCGCAATACCGCCAAATCCAATGATGTCATACTTGATTTTACGCTCAGAAACCTCTCCTCTATTACGCATAGGCTCGGATTACCTTCGCCAGGGCCGCACCAATCTGCCGGCAATCCTCTTCTGTGAAAGTGGGAAAGGCAAAACAGGTAAAGGTGTGACTTTGATGCCATACCGCATTCGGAACTTCCACCTTACTGTAATCCACACTGGTACGATTCGTGTATTCCTTCGACCGGAAGGGAAATCCGCTTCTGCCAAAGGCATTATGCTCGGTGAAGGCTTTCTCCGTATGGCATTGAGGCCAAAAAACCTTCCAGCACGGCGCCCCTTCGGCCCCCGCCGCTGACACAAACTGCTCAATGTCACAGTTCATCCTCTCGATATCCAGCGAGAACGCCAGCACATACCAGCCGTTTTGTCTCTCCGGAGTATCTATGGGCAGAAACTTGACCTGCGGTAAGTCTTTCACCGCGTCAATGATAATCTGCGCGTTCCGGTGCCGCCTCGGAAGGTTCCAGGTATCCATGCGTTCCAACTCGGTCAGCCCGATCGCCGACTGCATCTCGGTCATGCGGTAGTTCCATCCTACCAGATTGTGGATGTAAGGCAACTTCTGTTCCATTTCCAGCAGATCCAGCCGCTCCTTAACATCGTACCCGTGGTCCCGGAAACTCCGGGCACGCCAGGCCAACTCCTCGTCATCAGTGGTCACCATTCCGCCTTCGCCGCCGGTCGTGAACGTTTTATTCTGGCAGAAACTGCACGCCGCAACGTGTCCGAGCGTGCCGGTTTTTTTACCCTTATAGAAACCGCCGAACGCCTCCGCGTTGTCCTCGATGACATAAAGATTGTGCTGCTTGGCGAAGGCCAGGATCGGATCCATGTCGCAGACGTTCCCGTAGAGATGCACCGGCATAATCGCCTTGGTGCGTTCATTGACTAGGTTCTCCGCCGAAGCCACGCTCAAACAATGATCCTCCAGATTCACGTCCGCAAAACGCGGGATCGCGCCGGCTTGCACGATCGAGAAGCTGCTGGCAATAAAGGTATAGCTCGGCACAATTACCTCATCGCCCGGACCGATTCCCAGCGCCGACAGCGCCGTGTGTAATGCGGCCGTTCCCGTGGCGACGCTAACGGCGTATTTACTACCCTGCCACTCAGCGAATTTCTTTTCGAACTCCATCCCTTTCGGTCCCGTCCAGTAGTTGACCTTTCCCGAACGAAGTACTGATCCAACGGCCTGGATGGCTTTTTCTTCGAACTGGGGCCAGGGGGGTAAGGAATTTCTCACTGCTTTGGGTCCACCGTCGATTGCCAATTTTCCTGTCATGCTTAATTCCTGTTCATGGGTATTCTTATTTTGTTAGCGGCAGCTTGACTGCCTCGCCGGTCTCGATCGAGCGATCTATCGCCAGGCAAATTTCGTGTGATCGATACGCCTCGTGGATATTGGCAGTTGTTTCCTTGCCTGCCAGCAACGCCGTGGCCAGATCGTCCATCATCCCCTGAAATGGATGATGGGCGACGTCCCCGCTGTCGAGGAACGTCGTTTTAAATGGTTGCCAATCTTCCTGACCTGGGAACCAGTGTTTCGTATAGAATTTCTCATTGATCACAGAGCCTTTACTTCCGTGCAAGATCAAGTTCATTACATAGGGGCATTCATTTTCAAAGCTGCAGCCGGTCTTTCCGATTTTGCCGTTCTTGAACTTGACCACTGCAGCGTAGGTCGGCTCATATTCGTAATCCTTACGATGACCGAAAGTTCCGTACGCAAATACTTCATCTACCTCGCCTCCGAAATGATACAGCAAATCCACAGCATGACATCCGGCTAACAAACTGGCACTGGGCCCTCCCTGCCGCGTGTTGGCCCCCCAATTCCAGCCGCTCCACCAGGGACCGATCTCGTGGTAGTAATCCACTTCCACATAATAAATTTCGCCCAGACCGCCCTTGTCGATCATGCTTCGGATCGACTGGATATGAGGATTCCAGCGGGAGACAAAACCGACTTGGGACTTCACCTTGGCCTTGACGATTGCATCCTTGATCGCCTTGAGCTCTCCGAGATTCATGGCGATGGGCTTTTCAATCACCACGTGCTTACCCGCCTGGGCGGCACGAATCGCTTCTTCCGCGTGCAGCACGTTCGGCGAACAGATGTCAATAATGTCAATATCGTCCCTCCGGAGCAGTTCGCCGTATGTATTTAGGATCTCGCAGTCAAGATTGAGTTTTTCCTTAGCGGCCTGAGCGGATTCTCGACGGCGTGACGCCAACGCCGCAACTTGCATATGTGGATTCTGTTGAATGGCTTTTATGTGTTCCCCCGCTACCCATCCAATGCCAAAGACACCTACGTTGAAAAGTTTTGATTTTTCCATAGTATGCATAAGGTTTTCCTTATTGATATATACCCACTGATTCGCTATGTGCCATTCGTATAATTATAATATATACGGATTGCAAATGGTACTGAATATTCGAGAACGGTTGCTTATAGAATTTACACAATCTTTCAGGATCGGAGGAGAGGATATTATTAACGAATTACTTGCACTCACAAGGATCTCAGATAAACTATCTATATGGATAAACGACCGAAGAACCTGAGGGGTGAAAAAAACAAGGATGCTTTAAGAGTGTACTTAAACCAAAAACTTGCAAATGGTAATCCTCGGGTATCCTGTTTTATCACCTCGGTATTTTTCTTTGTCTTAGGTATATTCGCTCCCTGCTTGGCGATCGTTTCGGAGAATCTTCTGAGGAATCCCTCGTTCGAGCAGGGCAAAAACGAAAATGATTTACCCGCAGGTTGGTCATTATACGGAGGCAAGGGAACGAATCAACATATCAAGCCGGTCAAGCTGGATGATTCCGCTGAGAGGGTTATTCTGATTGATGATGGCGATGCGAATGCCGAACTTGGCTTGATGCAGACATGCCCCGCTATACCCGGCCTTACCTATGAAGCAAGCGTGGAAATTCGCGCCCTCAAGGAAGCCTCATCCCACGGCGCTTATCTTCAATTGCGTTTCTTACCATCGGACAAGTTCGTGCAGGGGAGCCTTGCGTGTGATAGTACCAAGGCATTCGAGAAGGTATCCATCAAAGGGACGGCGCCCCCAAACACCAAGAGCGTGAGGATCTATTTATATACCCACCGGAGCCCCACTCCCAAGCTGCTGCTGCGAAATAGTATGCTTGTGTCCGGAGTGAGTCCGCCTCCGGCTCCCCCTCCGGCCCCGGTACCCCCGATCTACTCAAAGCTGAAGGATCTACATATCATCACGGAACTGGTACGTCGCGGCAAACCGAACATCACCATCATTGCCCCCGCGCCGGGCATCTACGATAAACAAGCAAAACGCATCCAGACGAAAATCATGGAACTCACAGGCGCCCAGGCGCCCGTTAGACTCGATGAGTCTCCTGCCGGAAGTATGCCTATCGGGGGGCATCTCATCGTGTTGGGGAATCGGTCCACTAATCGTACTATCAGTGAGTTGTATAACCGTTACTATACGCTCCTCGATCTCCGCTATCCGGGGGCGGGAGGATACGTAGTGCGCACACTCCACAATCCCTTCGGTGACGGCAACAATGTGATTTTCGTGGGGGGAAGCGATCTGATAGGCGTGGATGCTGCCGCAGATACGCTTATAGCGCAACTGAACAAGGCGGGCGTCTCGCAGGAAGGCACACTCTCAATTGGTTGGTTATCGGAGATCAAACTCGGTAAGGGAATCCGGGTTCCGACAGACCTGCGTGAGTTCGAGACCTGGGAGGCGTCGGAAGGATATGGATCCGTAGGGTACTTCGGCTGGAACAGCCTCAGCAAACGGATGGCCATGTATTACATGACCGGCGAGGCATCCCACGCTCGCGAGTTTCTCAGGCTGGCCTTCCCGGATGAGAAAGCACGTCAGGAAATAGCCGAGATTGACGGCGAACGCATTGAGAACAAGAACGAACCGCTTAGTGGGCCTTATCACTACAATGCGCACATGATGATCATATTCTGGGACCTGATTGAGGAAAGCCCCGTGTTCTCCGATGAGGAACGTCTGCGCGTCACCAACGCTTTTTCGAAGCAACTCAACCACCGCAAAGGCGAAGGAATCTACGGCCGCACAGAGCCCCCCGTGGGGGTCGGCTCCCGACACGGGCAGTGGTCGGCTATTTCACTCTATTGTCTGGGACGTTATTTTCAGAAGGATTATCCCAATCCGATCTGGCAACACTGCATCGAGAGCGCCAAACTCCACTTCAAACCGCTGCACAAACATGCCTGGGTAAGCGGCGAGAGCGATAATCTCTTCTGGTACAACACCGGCATTGCTCCCGTCTTGACTTATTTGTTGCTCACCGGGGACCGTACCCCTGTCGAGAATGGCGTGTTGAAAATCCTTCTGAGAGGCCAGGAAATGCTCATCTCCGGTCGACGACCGGATTGGGCGTTGCGTTCGGCATCCGTCGGTTATCTTCACAAAGCCGCCTATCTCATGCAGGACGGGCGGTATGTCTATTATCGCCAACGTACCGGTGTGGATATGGAGTTGTTTCGACTGGGACAGTCCTTCTGGCCAGGAAAAAACCTCACACCTCAGCCGCCCAAAGAATTGGTGGGCAAGTGGAGTATCAATTTCCTTCCGGAGCCGATGTGGAGGGCGCGAAACAGCGGTCTTGAACCTGAAGAGTCATTCCTTTTCGGCAGCTTCCGGAGCACAACGGATGCCTCGGGGGATTTCATTCTGATCGACGGCTTCAACGGCGCCTCGCGTAATCCCTATCACACGTTTGCCGTCCTCGAACTTCGCATCGACGGCCACACCCTTCTTAAGGGCTATCGCAATCAGCTACTGACTCGCGTGGACGGACTCGTGGAGCCACACATCCCCATGGATGCTGCATTAAAGAATCACGAAGTTATAGGGGAAGTCGCCACAGTGACGGCACAAGTTCCTAATGCAGCGTATTGTAATTGGCAGCGAACTCTCGTGCATCGAACCGGACGCTATGCACTCATTATTGATGACCTCGTCTTCCGTTCCAACGGCGACAACACGGAGGTACAAATCCAATGGGAAACGGAGCGTGCAGCCAAGACCTTTGCCGACGGACACATCGAGTTTGACACCATCTCTGAGGCGTCGGAACCAGGCGCACAAGGTAAAGGACAGGTATGGTCTGCTGACCTTATGGAGACAGCCCGTAGAGGACACGTTGCCACCATGCAGTGGTTCGGGCGGGTCAGAGAAGGAGAACGCCGGATATTCTTCTCACTGGTGGGCGCCCAATCCGGCGCCGACGCCGCTTCGCCTGCCTGCCTTCGCCTGGACGATACCGCCGCGGTGCTTGCCTTGCCATCCGCAGCGTTGGCAGTTGTAGGAGGATTTCAAGGTGTGAAAGCTGAGCTGGCGATCATAGCAAAAGACCATCTTTATGCCAAAGGACTTACCGCACTTGATCTAAAAACATGGCACAGGACGATGGAAACTAATCGTCAAGCTCCTCTGATTGTCGCAGATTCTCCTATAAGCATAGATTGGGATTTCGAGTCCGGGATTCTACATATTATCTCTAAGCAAAAGACACAGGTTAGTCTGGCATTGTCATCCGGGAAAAGGTTTCGCCTGAATGGTAAACCGATGGCGAGCAATCAGGCTGTGGGAGGTCCGATCACGTTGAATCTGCCTCAGGGTAAACATGTTTTCCAGGAGGCAGTACCTACGCCGGAGCTCTTCGAAAGATTAACCACTCATCTCGATACCCTTCTCACTCATGTGCGCCGACAACCTTCGCGTGAGATAGCCGCTGCGCCGTCTCAAAGC
>CAZNQT010000038.1:0-16703 GCA_964574885.1 uncultured Pirellulales bacterium | reverse complement strand
CCCCGATTTCGATCTGATCGCGCAAAAACTCAGTCAGCCGATCATATTCGACGGCCGAAATCTCTACGATCCTAAATACGTGAAAAAACAGGGTATTGAATATTACAGCATCGGAAGAGGTATGCAAAAATGATCATTCGAGCGAAAGCGTACCCTCGTGTGGGATTGATTGGTAATCCTTCGGACGGGTACTATGGAAAGACCATCTCCTTTACGATCAGTAACTTTCGAGCAGAAGTCATTTTATATGAATCTCCGGAACTGGAAATTTTACCGAGTGCGAAAGATCAATCGCAATTTAGCAATATCGTGGAGTTGGTGAAAGATGTAAAGCTACACGGATACTACGGCGGCATTCGGCTCTTAAAGGCCACGATAAAACGGTTCTATGAATATTGTTCGGAAAATCATATCGATCTGCACCGAAAGAATTTTACGATTCGTTATCATTCCAATATTCCGCACGGGGTCGGTTTGGCCGGCTCCAGTGCGATTATTACCGCCTGCTTTCGGGCGCTGATGTCGTTCTATGGGGTCAGTATCCCCAAATATACTCAGGCCAATTTAATTCTCTCGGCGGAGGTTGAGGAACTGCAGATTGCCGCCGGTCTTCAGGATCGTGTTATCCAGGTCTATGAAGGCATGGTCTATATGGATTTTTCCCAAAAGATCATGAACAAACAAGGCTATGGCCATTACGAGGAGATGGATCCCAAACTCCTGCCGCCGCTTTTTGTTGCCTATCGGGCCGATCTCGGCGAACCCACCGAAGTATTTCATAACAACATTCGCGACCGTTTTAACCGCGGTGAAAAGATGGTCGTCGAAGCGATGCACTATTGGGCCGAACTGACCGACAAAGTCAGGCAGGTTCTGATGGAGGGGAAGGCGCACAAGCTCGGCCGTCTGCTGAATGCGAACTTTGATCGGCGTAAAAAAATCTATCAGATCGGTAAGGAGAACCTCCAGATGATCGACGCCGCCCGGTCTGTCGGCGCCGGCGCCAAATTCACCGGCTCCGGCGGCGCCATCGTCGGCGCTTATCAGGACGAAACCATGTTCCAACGCCTTAAAAAAGAACTCGCCAAACTCAAGATCAAGTGCATCAAACCCAAATACGTAATTCCGAAAAACGGATGATGCACCAGTTTCGTGAATACCAAATGACAAAAAGCCCCCTGTGTTAACAGGGGGACGAACACCCAGTTCATTCGCTTTTGTAGTGTAGCGGTTGGATGGGATTTCGAAGGAAAAATAAAGGGAAATCTTAATGATTACCAAGGCCGTCATTCCCGCCGCCGGATTCGGCACCCGCTTTTTACCGGCGACCAAATCGCAGCCGAAAGAAATGCTGCCGATTGTCGATACACCGGTGATCCAGTACGTGGTGGAAGAGGCCGTCGCCGCCGGCATCTCCGATATCCTGATGATCATCGGCCGCGGCAAACGAGCCTTGGAAGAACACTTCGATCGCAGCTTTCAACTGGAAGAACAATTAAGCCGCCAAGGCAAAACTAAAGAGTTAGAAACGCTCAAACGAATTTCCGAGTTGGCGGATATCCATTTCGTTTGGCAAAAAGAATTGAAAGGTCTGGGCGACGCCGTTTATTGTGCGCGCCATCACGTCAACGAGGAACCCTTTGCCGTTCTGCTGGGCGATACCGTCATAGATGCCCAGGTCCCCGCCGCCCAACAATTATTACAAGTCTACGAACGATACCAGGAATCCGTGGTGCTCCTGGAAGAGGTCGAACCGTCGCGAGTGGATCGTTATGGCGTTATTGCCGGCAAAGAAATCGAACCCGACCTGTATCTGGTCGAGGATTTTGTCGAAAAACCCCGTCCCGAAGAAGCGCCTTCCAACCTGGTCATCGCCAGCCGCTATATCCTGACGCCCGAAATTTTCACGTACCTGCGTCAAACCAAACCCGGCAAAGGAGGCGAGATCCAGTTAACCGACGCTATGCGGTTGATGGTCCGGAATCGTGCGATGTACGGCTGGAAACTCAAAGGCAAACGCTGTGATATCGGCAATCCCGAAGGTTTCGTCCGCACCAACCTGGAGTTTGCCTTGAAGCACGAAGATCTCGCGGAAAACCTCCGCCAATACCTGAAACAACTCGCCAAAAAACTATAAGTAGGGTGGGCCTGTGGCCCACGCGATATTTAATCCTGTGGCACAGCCGCCCTCGGCTGTGCATTTATGACTCCGGTGTGAACCACAGAATCAAAATCCTAAATCCAACCAAAAAGTAATACCATGAAAATCCTCCTCACCGGCGCTGCCGGATTTATTGGCTCGCATCTCGCCGAGCGTTTGATCCAACTTGGCCACACTGTTCTTGGTCTGGATAACTTCGATCCGTTTTACGAACGGTCTCTAAAAGAAGCGAACCTGAGGGCCTTACGCGATGCGAGTAATTTTAAACTCATCGAAGGTGATATCCGTAATGCCGAGCAGGTGGACGCTCTCGCAGCGCCGGGCGATATCGAGTTGATTATTCACCTGGCCGCCAAAGCCGGCGTGCGCCCTTCCATTCAGGACCCGAAAACCTATCAGGATGTCAACATCAACGGCGCCATGGTCTTGCTCGAAGCCGCCCGAAAACACGACGTGAAAAAGTTCATTTTCGCTTCCAGTTCCAGCGTCTATGGCAACAACGAAAAGGTGCCTTTTTGCGAGACCGACAACGTTGATTATCCGATCTCCCCCTATGCCGCCACGAAGAAAGCCGGCGAACTGCTCTGCCATACCTATCATCATTTATACGGAATGCAAATCAATTGCCTGCGGTTCTTTACCGTCTATGGTCCGCGACAGCGGCCCGACCTGGCGATTCATAAATTCGCGCGACTCATCGAAGCCGGCAAACCCATCCCCGTTTTCGGCGACGGCTCCATGGCCCGCGATTTCACCTATATCGACGACATCCTCGACGGCGTCCTCGCCGCTGTGAACCATTGGACCGGCTATCGCATCTATAATCTCGGCGAATCCCGACCCTATCGGCTCGATCGTTTGATCCGGGAACTGGAAACCGCCCTCGATAAAAAAGCCATCATTGACCGCCGACCGGTTCCTCCCGGCGACGTTCGACAAACCTTCGCTGATATTACCCGCGCTAAAACCGAATTAGGCTACAATCCCCAAACGGATTTGCCCCAGGGCCTTAAAACCTTCGTACATTGGCTACGCGAACAATAATTTGTTCCTGTTGCGGAAAACGAAATAGAGTGCCACGGCTGTGTCAGCCGTGTCGAAATGCGGAATGAATACTGTGAAAGCATGTCCACACGAGCGTGGGCATGGCACCCGTATTTTTTTCACAACAGGAATTATTTAGGCTGGGTGGCAGCCTTAAGCGAGTTTTCGAGCTTAAGGATGGCGATGTCTGATATTCAAATTCTTACGAAAGGATAACCGACTATGAAAACCTTCGCCCTCATCGGCGCCGGTGGCTATATCGCGCCCCGCCACCTCCAGGCCATCAAAGATACCGGCAACGTCCTCGTCGCCGCCCTGGACCCTAACGATTCCGTCGGTATCCTCGATCGTTTCTTCCCCGACTGTGATTTTTTTATCGAGTTCGAACGATTCGATCGACACCTGGAAAAGCTCCGTCGTAAAGGCCGCCAGATCGATTATGTTTCCATCTGTTCCCCGAATTATCTGCACGATGCGCATATCCGGTTTGCCATGCGTATCGGCGCCGACGCTATCTGTGAAAAACCCCTTGTGTTGAATCCCTGGAACGTTACCGCACTGATGGAAAACGAACAGGAAGCCGGACATCAGATTTATTCGATTCTACAGGTGCGACTGCACCCGGCGATCCAGGAATTGAAAAAGCGGATCGAGCAATCTCCGTCGGATAAAATTCACGACATCGACCTGACCTACATTACCTCGCGCGGTCACTGGTACAACGTTTCCTGGAAAGGCGATACGAAAAAATCCGGCGGCATCGCCACCAACATCGGCGTCCACTTCTTCGATATGCTCACTTGGATCTTCGGGCCCGTACAGGATAACCTCGTCCATCTCATGGAACCGAATCGTGCTTCCGGATTTCTCAAACTCGAACGCGCCCACGTCCGGTGGTTTTTATCTCTGAATTACAACGATTTACCCATCACGCCGGAACCGGGAAAACCCATGACCTATCGCTCTATTCGCGTGGATGGTAAAGAGATCGAATTTTCCGGCGGCTTCACCGATTTGCATACCGAAAGCTATAAACAAATTCTCGCCGGAAAAGGATACGGCTCTCAGGAGGTGCTGCCTTCCATTCAGATAGTCTCTGATATTCGCAACGCCAAACCCATCGGCCCCCAACCGAACAGCCACCCCCTCCTCACCGGCGAGTATAAACTATAAGAGATTATATACAATGTGGCCCAGCCGCCCTCGGCTGGGCATTCTAACCAAGCACACCCGAGGGCGGGTGTGCCACACGTATAAGTAAAAACGAAAGAAATAATACATGTGGCTCAGCCGCCCTCGGCTGAGCAGTTAGGGATGTGTTATGTGTAAGGCTAAACCTGCTAAAGGGAGTTATCAACGAAATCTACCCCATATTCAACGAGACGAAAAAATCTTGTTTGTTACCTTCCGGACTTATAAGCACTGGATACTTCCAGAGGCGGCCCGCGACTTGGTGATAAAACATTGTGAGTATGATCGTGGGAAAAAATATCAGCTACACGGTGCGGTTGTAATGCCTGATCATGTTCATTTGGTTTTTACTCCAGCAAGAGATGATATGGGAAATACTTTTGGCCTGGCACAAATTATGAATGGGATCAAAGGAGCTTCTGCTCACAGTATCAATAAACTGTTAAAGCGGAAAGGACATGTTTGGCAGGATGAATCTTTTGATCATGTATTACGGACGAATGAAATTGCTGAGTATAAAGTGAACTATATATGTCAGAATCCGGTACGAAAAGGATTAGTAAAATCGGAAAACGAATATCCTTGGCTTTGGCGTGAATGGGTAGAGGGTAATGTGGCCCAGCCGCCCTCGGCTGGGCATTCTAACCAAGCACACCCGAGGGCGGGTGTGCCACACGTGTAATGTAAACCGAACGAGAAATAACTCACGGCTCCTCTGGTATCGACTGAGTGGAGGAGTGATAAGCATAAATCAGGATACAAATACTATGACTAAAAAAGAATATTTCGTACACGAAACCGCCATTGTGGATGAGGGCGCCGACATCGGCGCCGGGTCCAAAGTATGGCACTTTTCGCATGTTATGAAAAATGCCAGACTCGGGGAAAAATGTAATCTGGGTCAGAACGTTTTCATCGCCGACGGCGTTATCATCGGCGCCAACGTCAAGATTCAGAACAACGTCTCCGTCTATACCGGAACCGTGATCGAGGACGACGTCTTCCTGGGGCCCAGTTGCGTTTTGACCAACGTGACGAATCCTCGCTCCCAGATCGTACGTCACAGCATCTATGAGAAAATCCTCATCCGCCGCGGCGCGACCGTCGGCGCCAACGCCACGATTGTTTGCGGCGTCGAGTTGGGCCGCTATTGCTTTATCTCCGCCGGCGCCGTCGTTACCAGGAACGTACCGGACTATGCCCTGATGGTCGGCGTACCGGCGCGCCAGACCGGCTGGATGAGCCGACACGGGCATCCGTTAGTCAAGCCCAACGCTGAGGGAATCATGACCTGCCCCGAAAGCGGCTTTTGCTATCAGGAACAAAAGCCCGGCGTCCTCCGCTGCCTCGACCTCGACGAGGACGCCCCCCTGCCGGCCGAACACGCTACCGGCCAAAAACCCTACAGACATTTCAAAACCTAAAACATATTTGACGCCGTTGATTTTTTATTGGTAATTTTGCCTATAACGATTTAATTTCTAATTATGTTTACTATTTGTCTCGGACATAGAAAGAAGCAATCTTATGAAAGTACCATTTTTAGATTTGAAGGCGCAGTATGCGACGGTGAAAGATGAAATCCTGGCGCAGGTGACGGAGGTTCTGGATTCGCAGATATGTATCGGCGGCCCGAAGATCAAGGAACTGGAAGAGCGGATCGCCGCGGTCAGCGATTGTCGCTATGCGGTCGGCGTTTCCAGCGGCACCGATGCGATCCTGAACAGTCTGATGAGTCTCGGGATCGGTCCCGGCGACGAGGTCGTCACCACACCGTTTACCTTTTTCGCCACCGTTGGCTGTATCGTACGCGCCGGCGCCAAACCGGTCTTCGTCGATATCGATCCGAAGACGTTCAACCTCGATCCGAATCAGATCGAATCGGTCCTTACGAATCAAACCAAGGCGATACTGCCGGTACACCTGTTCGGGCAGATGGCCGAGATGGATCCGATTGTGACGATCGCAGAGATGCACAATCTCGCCGTCATCGAAGACGCCGCTCAGTCGATCGCCAGCACCTACAAAGGCAAGAAGGCCGGCAGCATCGGGACCTGCGGGACCTTCAGTTTCTTTCCCGCCAAGAACCTCGGCGGCATCGGCGACGGCGGCATGATCGTCACCCAAGACGAAGAGCTGTACGAGATGCTCGTTCTGATGCGCGAGCACGGCAGCAAACCGAAATACTTCCACAAATACGTCGGCGGCAATTTCCGTCTCGATCCGATCCAGGCCGCGGCGCTGCTGGTGAAGCTGCCGCACCTGGAGAGCTGGTCGGCGGCGCGTCGCCGACACGCCGAGTACTACAACGAGAAATTCGCCGGCAGCGATATCGTTACGCCCTACATCCACCCCGATTGCGTCAGCGTGTATAATCAATACGTCATTCGCGTACCGAAGCGGGATGCCTTGTTCGAGCACTTGCAGAAAAACGAGATCGGTTGTGCGATCTATTATCCCCTGTCGCTGCACATGCAGGAGTGCTTCGCATCGCTGAAATATCGCGCAGGCGATTTTCCGGAGTCGGAGAAGGCGGCGCAGGAGGTGATTGCGTTGCCGGTGTATCCCGAGTTGACCGAGGCGATGCAGGACTACGTCGTCGAGACGGCGTTATCGTTTTATTCGAGCTCGAAATAAGTATAGAATCTACAACAGGTTACGGCGATTCTATAAACCAAACCCCTTTTTTACAAACCAAACCCATTTTCGGGGATGGGTCTGAAGGGGCGGATTTCCAGGGGACGGCGCCTATTTAGAGACATAAATAGCCTATATTATCTCTAATATATTTCCGCAGCACAATCTATTTTACTTGTCTATCTGGATAAGGAACATTACATGGCGAATGCAATTGAAACCGTAGCGGTTCTGGGTTCCGGCGGGACGGTGGGGAGTTTAAGCGGGGGTCTGCTGGCCCAAAATGGGTTACGGGTGTATTTTTTGAGTCGCACTCAGGAACGAGCCCAACAGGGTTTACAGCGTGCCATCGCGCAGGCACGTTCGGAGGTGATCGCGGACAACATTACCTGCGGCGATTATGATTCCCTGCTGGAAGGATACATGTCGGAAAATCGATGTTGTGCCCATAAGTTGTTGGAATTTGATAAGTTAGGTGAATTTTACAAAAATCCATTTAGATTAGAAAATTTGTGTTGTTTGTTAAACATTTCCTGTATAATGGATTAACTGATGGTTACGCAAATGATTACTCTTTAAAAAATTCATAGTTTGAGCTTTTTATCTCAATAAATGACAAAATGGAGAAGAAATCATGAAGCGCAGAAAACAAATTCAGTTGATGGGAAGTTTATTTTTTGTATTGTTGTTGGCTATTAATGCCCAGGCACAACCCGGTACCGTACAAGCCCAACAAAAGATTAGTGATATTCAAGGCGGTTTTAATGGTGACTTGGATGATGAGGACTATTTTGGTGTGGTTACGGGGATCGGGGATTTAGATGGTAATGGTGTTTCGGATATTGCAGTAGGCGCTGTTCAGGATGATGATGGAGCATACAATGCCGGTGCTGTTTATATTTTATTTTTAAATTTAGATGGTACCGTAAAGAGTCATCAGAAAATCAGTGAGACACAAGGTAGCTTTGGGGGAAATCTGGATAGCGGGGATAATTTTGGTCGATCGGTTTGTTCTCTTGGAGATATAAATGGGGATCAGATAGTCGATCTTGCTGTGGGAGCTTGCTATGACGATGATGGAGATACAAATCAGGGAGCAGTCTGGATTCTTTTTCTTAATCCTGATGGTACGGTTAAAGCATATCAAAAAATCAGTGACACACGGGGTGGATTTACGGGTTCCTTGGGAAAAGGTGACATATTTGGAATTGGCGTAGCATCCTTGGGCGATTTCGATAACGATGGTATTAAGGATCTTCTTGTAGGTGCATCTGGTGATGATGACGGGGGAACTGATAGAGGGGCGGTGTATATTTTATTATTAAATTCCAATGGCACCGTTAAATCCCATTATAAGATAAGCGATACCCAAGGAAATTTTGATGGGACACTACATAATGAGGATAGAATGGGAATTGGTGTCACATCTGTCGGGGATCTGGATGAAGATGGAGTAATTGATATAGCTATCGGCGCCTATGCAGACGATGATGGCGGGAATCTCAGCGGTGCAGTCTGGATTTTATTCTTAAATTCTGATGGTACAGTGAAATCCCACCAAAAAATCAGTGACACACAGGGAAATTTTCTAGGTGAGATCGATGATGTAGATCATTTTGGTGCAAGTGTGGCTGGGGTGGGTGATTTGGATGATGATGGAATACTTGATCTGGCGGTGGGATCGGTTTTAGATGATGATGGTGGACCCAACCGGGGAGCAGTTTGGATTCTGTTCCTTAATCCTAATGGTACGGTTAAAAATTATCAGAAGATCAGTTCGACAGAAGGTGATTTTTCTGGCCCCTTGAATGACGACGACCATTTTTATATAGTTTCTTTTCTTGATGATTTTAATTTTGACGGAACTCCGGAATTAGCGGTTGGGGCAGCGCTTGACGACGACGGAGGATATGATCGAGGGGCAGTATGGATCTTGTTTTTGGAGAAAAATGCTCTTTCGGTAGATATTGATATTAAGCCGACATCCTGTCCCAATCCCCTTAACGTGAAAAGTAAAGGTGTACTTCCAGTTTCCATCTTAGGATCAGAAGATTTAGATGTAACAACCATTGATATTGCATCGATTCGCTTAGCCGATGTTGCTCCAATCCGCAGTAGTTATGAAGATGTCGCTGCGCCAGTTACTGATACTGCTGACTGTGCCTGCGGCACCGATGGTCCTGATGGTTATTGCGACTTAAACCTTAAGTTTAGAACACAAGATATTGTACCTGAGCTTGGGGAAGTCAATAATAATGACGTATTACAGTTAACACTTAAAGCTGTGTTACAAAACGGAACGTTGATACAGGGACATGATTGTGTCCGTATTCGTGGTTCAGCAAGACCTTTCAAGAAAGCTGATATAAATCTAAATGGCATTGTTGATTTAGCCGATTTTGCCATATTGGCAGAACAATGGATGCAATCTAACATTATAGATTGATAGAAATATAACGAATTGTGTAGCTTTAGCATATCGGGAAATTTATCGGTTACCCTGGCTACCGGTAAAGTCGGGGGTTACTGGAGCTTAGTAGATGATCCTCGGACATCAGCGGACGACCGACGGAGGACATCGGTAGAAAAGCCGACGGCTGGGGAGCCTTCTATTCTCTGTTATATGCCATAGTTCCCCAAGTTAAAGGCGGAGAAAGTGTGCCGTCGAACACGGTCTCTTTGTTTCTGTAAGTGAAAGCTTAAGCTCTGAAATAAACTGTCGCACTTATGAGTCAAATCTACTGGTGCGTATCTTAATCTGTATCAGTGTATATTATGTATATATAGATTTTGAAGGATAAGTATATTGTGTTTCGTTTAATAAAATTATCATGCATGAAATTATATTTGATATTTTTATGCAAAATGTTTGGGAAAATATTCGTATTAGACAGATATTATAAATATTCAATTATTGTAAAACCAAAGATTATACTTAGTTTATTAGGCGCAAAAATCGGAGTAAACGTAAATATCGAATCGGGCTTAAGAATACAAAATGCTAAAAATGGAGATTGTTCAAATCTTAAAATAGGAAATAAAGTCTATATAGGACCTGAATGTTTATTTGATCTAGCATCAAATATTACACTTGAAGACGAAGTGGTATTATCCGCTAGAGTTAATATTATTACTCATTCTGATCCAGGAGATAGACTTTTAAAAAACAGATTTCCTCGAAAAGAGGGGCCTGTTATAATTCAAAAAGGATCATGGATAGGTGTAAATTCAACGATATTACATAGTGTTAACATAGGTAAATGCGCAATGGTAGGTGCAATGAGTCTAGTCACAAAGAATATTGAGGATAACACGTTATCTTATGGAATTCCCTGCCGAATGATAAAAATATTTGAGGATTAAACAAAAATCATGAACCTAAAATACTTAAAAAAGTTAAAATATATATTTTCAACTTTAATCCGTCCTTATTCTTTTACATACATAGGAGGTAGCTCATTTTTTCTTGATGCACTTGATGTTTTGCATCGATTTACATCAGGCGAATCCGTCGGGGAAGGGCCCAATATACATATATATGAACAGGATTTAGAGAATTATCATAGAGTTAATCATGCAATAACCTTTGGTTCCGGAAGAATGGCACTGTATGCCATATTAAAGGCTATGAATCTGCAACTGGGTGATGAAATCATACTACCGGGTTATACATGTATAGTAACGTCAAATGCCATTCATTATGCGGGATTAAAGCCTGTATATGTAGATGTATCACTTGAAAATTTTAATATCGATTTGGAAAAGCTGAAAAAAGCGATCACACCAAAAACGAAAGCCATTTTAGCTCAACATACATTCGGGATTCCATGCAACCTGGACATTCTTACCGATATATATAATCAATATGGAATCCCCATAATTGAAGACGGAGCCCATGCAATCGGTGCGCGTTGGCGAGGTGAGGTAGTAGGACGATTTGGGTTAGCTGCTTTTTTCTCTACCGAAGGAAGTAAAATGTTTAGCACGGAACGGGGAGGGTATGCACTAACGGATGATAATAGTCTGGCAAATCGAATACGAAATATTCAGGAAGAAGCATCGTTTTTCCCTTTACAACAGGAAAAAAATGCCATTTTACGCTGGTGCTATCGAGCGGCAATACTTGGGAATCCATACTTAACTTCCAAAGCTTACTTTTTTCAAACGTTAGCCAAGAAATTTTCATTTTCTAGATTTATAGAGATGCTTGAATTCGATAAGAATATCTATAAAGATGAATTGAACGGACGACGTTTTATTCCCTACCCAGCTCGATTGGGTAATTTGATGTCTTATGCCGCTTCTTTGCAATTAAATCGTTTAGAAGATGAATTGGAACATCGAAGAAAATTAGCAAATTATCTAACAATCACTCTTCCATTACTAGGGGCAAATGTAGCATGTTATGATCACAAATTAGCATTGCCTAGCTGGGTGAGATTTCCATTTTATGTTGATTACCGTGAAAAATGGATTACGGAAATACGAAGATGTTTTATACAACCAGGATACTGGCTTGATAATCCTGTTCATCCGAAAGAATGTGATTGGAGGATTGCTGAATATAAAAAAGGAATGTGTCCGAATGGTGAATATTTGGGTGAACATATACTCAATTTACCTGTACATAGAAGAATATCATTAAATAGAATAAAAAATATTATTAAAAATATAAATAAAAAATAATGACAAATAATAAATTATAATAAAGACAGTTAAATCATAAAATCAAATTATATAACCATTAACAATATAATTGGAAATATAATGTTTATAAGAGAATGTAATATATGTGGGGAAAAAGAAGGCATATTTTTAATAAATTCTAACGGATATGATATTGTTAAATGCAGTAAATGTGATTTGATTTTTGTTAACCAAACATTTACAGAAACTGAATTACAAAAAATATATTCAAAAGGTTATTATACCGGAGATTTTGAAAAGACATATCAAAATTATTTTGGCGAGAGTAAAAAAAGGATTGCGGGAAATAAAAATAAAGTATTATCTTTAAGTAAATACATAAATTCTGGAAAATTATTGGAGATTGGTTGCGCTGCAGGATATTTTTTGGAAGCAGCAAAAGAAAAATTTGAAGTTGAGGGAATTGAGTTTTCAGAATATTCATCAAAATATGCAAGGGAAAAATATGGACACAATGTTCATACTGGTTCAATATTTTCAGCAAATTATCCTTCTCAGAATTATGATGTTATAGTTATGTATGATGTAATTGAACATTTAACAAATCCCCATAAAACTTTAATTGAAATACATCGTATTTTAAGACAAAAAGGAATATTAGTATTATCTACTGGAAATGTAGATTCTATTATGGCAAGTAAAGACTTGTCTAAATGGGGATTGATGGCCCCACCATGGCATTTATATTATTTTTCGAAAAAAACTTTATCAAAATTATTACATGTTGTTGGTTTTAAAATTCTAAATATTAGCTCAAACAGTCATTTTACTGATTCAAAAAACAAGTTTATAAATAATAAATATATTCATTATATTATTAAATATTTTTGTCTTGGTGATATAATGACATTTTATTGTATAAAGAAATAAATATAAATGCTTAAGAGAGATATTACAGCCACGTTTGCATCCAATGTTTTCGGTTTCATCATGGCCATAGGCAGTTCCGCTATCATTGCGCGCATACTGCAGCCGGAGGGTCGGGGCCTGCTGGCCTTGGCGCTGCTGATCCCGCAAACGGCGGCGATGTTTTGCAACCTGGGACAAGGTACGGTGAATGCTACGTATGCCGGTTTACACAAAGAAAAACGCATCCAGTTGTTTCAACAGTCGCTCCTGATTACCATTTTTTCCGGGGCTTTTACCAGTATGCTCCTGTTTGTCTTTTTCTTCTGGCTGCCGATCCCCAAAGGTAAATTCGGAGACCTAAGCGCGGATCTGATCTATTTGAGTTTTATCGTAGCCCCCACAAACACCTTAGCCGCCAATCTTACGTCTTTGATGCGCGGCGTGGGCCGGATCACGACGGCGGCTAAACTCCGGGTGTTTCAGTCGATTTCCCTGGTCGGCTTATTGGCTATATTTCTCTGGTGGTTGCGGCATGGAGTGAAAACCGCTTTGTTGATTATCACCGGGGAACAACTCTTTGCGGTTATAGCCTCTTTCTGGGTATTGCGGGATTATTTTTCCCTGCGTCTGCATCATTTTTCCCGACAGTTTTTTATAAAAAGTATAATTTTTGGAACTCAATTTAGTATGGCAAATCTAGCCGGCTATCTCCTCTATCGTCTCGATCAGGGGATCCTGGCCTATATGGTTTCGGAATACCAGATTGGTTTGTATATCGTAGCCGTAGCCCTGGCGGAAAAAATAAAACTACTTCCAAACTCCATAAGCATGGCCTTCTTACCGCGTTTAGCGAATGAACTCGAGGCCCGCGAAGCTCAAGTGCCCAAGGTATTTCGCTGTACATCCATTATCTCATTTACCTCGATGCTGCTGGTTGGTATTCTGGGAATACCAGCGATCTTGATTCTCTACGGTCGAAATTATCTAGGCACTATACCTTCTTTCCTGATATTACTGCCGGGGATTGGAGTTTTAGGCGGTTCCGGGATTTTAAGCAGTTACTTAGCCTCTCATAACAAACCGAAATATACTCTCTTAATCGGGTGGACAACCTTGGCGGTTAACGTCGTTCTCAACCTCATCTGGATTCCTTTGATGGGTATAGCGGGGGCGGCACTGGCAAGCTCTATAAGCTATTTTCTTGCACATTATATGGTGATATATTTCTATCATAAAGAGTCCAAGATGCCGCTGACTGCGTTGCTTCCTAAAACAGAGGATTTCCGATACCTCTGGCAGCAATTGATTATATTGTATGGCTACCTTCTGAACCGTCTGCGAAAATAGAAACCTGCGAACGTACCTGAAATAGAAAAAGGATAAAATTACCGGACTCGCATGTTGGCAGTCTTCACGAACCAGAAAAAATCCCCTCGCATTTTGATCATGGGACCCAGCACCTATTGGGTGGAACTGGTCAGTCGCTATTTAGAACGTCACGGCTTGCTTTGCAAGATCGTCAATCCGAAATGGCTTCTCAAACTGTTAATGTGGTTAGGCCGCGGTCAGTGGGGCAACTTTGATGCGATTTATCGGATCGGCGGTTCCGGGACCTGGATGTATAATTTGATTCTGGCCTACACCGGTAAACCCATTCTCTGGCACTGGATCGGCTCCGATGTTTTATTACTCCAAAGGGGTAAATTGGCTCGATGCTTACAAAAATTTCTCTCGCGGCACAAGATTCCCTATTGGCCTCGTCTGCATGCGGCCGATTCTCCGGACGTTCAACGGGAATTACAACTGCTGGGAATTCAAGCCGATGTTGTCCGATTGCTTCCGGAGCGAATCGAAGCGCCGGTCGAGCCGCTGCCGGAGACATTTACCGTGCTGAGTTATTGGTTGGAAAATCGAAAACAATTTTACGGCGGCGACATCGTCATGCGGCTCGCCCGTGAACTGCCCGAAGTTCGTTTTCTGATCCTGGGCGCTGCCGAAGACGAACAGATCGATTTACCTAACGTTCATTTCCTCGGCTGGCAAACCCATCTGGAGACGTTTTACTCTCAATCGAGCGTTTTGCTTCGCCTACCGGAGCACGACAGCTTGTCGGCGATGGTGTTGGAGATGCTCGCCCGCGGTCGCTATATTATCTACAACAAGCCCATGACCGGCTGCCACTTCGCCCGAAATTATGCCGAGACCAAAGAAGCTCTCGAGCAAATCCAAAAACTTCATACACCGAACCACGACGGCGCCCGTTATATTCAGGAAAACTTTTCCGTATCCCAACAGGCCCAAAACACCGCTCAACTCTGCCATCGGTTGATCCGATTAGACCATTCCGGTAAAGTTCGTGCACGGATGAACTGGATCACCTTGTGTTTGCGGGCGTTTTTTGTACCGGTGATAGCACTGTATCTCGTACGTCTCAGTGCGAGGAAGATTATTCTACGCTTCAGAATCCGTTCCCAAAAGCACCCGTATTGTAAAACGGAGGCTATTGTATCATGACGAGAGATCTGCACATACTTTCCATCGTCGGCGCCCGGCCGCAATTTATTAAGGCGGCCGCCGTCAGCCATGCCTTCATCGAGCACAACCGGCAATCGGACTCCATCAGGATCGAAGAAAAGATTATTCACACCGGGCAGCATTACGACGAAAACATGTCGAAAATTTTCTTCGAGGAACTGGCGATTCCTCAACCCGATCGCAACCTCGAAGTCGGCAGCGGACCCCACGGCGAACAGACCGGCAAAATGTTACAGAGTCTCGAAACCGTCTTTCGGGAAGAAAAACCCGATAGGGTACTGGTCTATGGGGATACGAATTCCACTCTGGCCGGCGCATTAGCCGCGGCCAAGCTGCATATCCCCGTTGCCCACGTGGAGGCCGGTCTGCGTTCCTTCAATAAGCGCATGCCCGAAGAAATCAATCGCGTGCTGGCCGATCATGTTTCGGATCTGTTATTTTGCCCGACCGCTACCGCCGTTAAAAATCTCACTGACGAGGGGATCACGAAAGGCGTCCACCAGACCGGCGACGTCATGTACGATTGCGTTCTCTTTTATACCCAAAAAGCCAAAACCATCGAGCAGAAATTTCTGCAGAATCTGGATGTCCGACCGAAATCCTATATTCTTACGACGATCCATCGTGCCGAAAACACCGACGATACCCATCGATTAGCGCCGATGGTCGAGGCGCTCAACGAAATCGCCCGAGACGACTGCCCGGTTCTTCTGCCTTTACATCCACGTACCCTCGGCTATCTCGAAAAATACGATTTGAGGTTTTGCAACCATGTTAAAGTCATTCCACCGGTCTCGTACCTGGAGATGGCAGCCCTGGAAGACAACGCCCGATTGATCGTAACGGATTCGGGCGGCGTCCAGAAAGAAGCATACTTCCACGCAGTTCCCTGTATCACGCTGCGCGATGAGACCGAGTGGGTGGAAACCATAGAATCCGGTTGGAACATTCTGGCCGGCGCCGACAAAGAAAAAATCATCGCCGCCGTCGGCGCCCAAAGGCAACGGCGGAACATTACTCCTGCCGCCATTTATGGCGACGGCCACGCCGCCCAGGCCATCGTTCGTATCCTGCTTGAAATCATAGTATGAACTGCGATATATGAGTATGGAGCGAAATTATCTTAAAACAGAATGTGATTTGTTATTTTAAGAAGAACCTTATTTATCAGGCACTAAATTAGACAGTAAAATCAAGCCTGCAAGGATTTAGAGTCGATCCTGTAAGGGTTGATATCGTATCCGGTAGGGATCGGGATCCGATACGGTAAGTATCGGGATCGTACCCAGTAGGTAGCGACATAGGAGATTAGTATCCGGTATAAGTGCTCGAGCATCCTTTAAAAGTCCTCCAACAGGAAATAAGTATTGTAATACCGGGAGCAGGAGTGCATTAAAGCATTCTATAGCAGTAATTTTATGACAAAACTCTCCCCCCTTGCTACTAATTTTACTCTAACACGGTTGCTGCGGTTCTGTAAATAAAACAAAGCATTCTTATAACACCTAGACGATAAGTGCTTATTTCAGCGAGGTTTATTGATTTCTTGCCTTCCGTGAATTGCGAATCTGCCTATAAT
>CAZNQT010000037.1:0-16967 GCA_964574885.1 uncultured Pirellulales bacterium | reverse complement strand
CGCTGGAGGAGGGGCTGCATACGCTGTATTTGCAGTTCTACGGGATCGGTCCGGAGGTGTATCAGAAGACGCGCGGGCGAGACATCTGGGAGACGAAACTGCAAGTCGTAGAAAACTGCCGCCAATTGGATCTCAAGATTTGTCTGGTACCGACGATTATTCGGACGGTGAACGACGACCAGGTGGGACCGATCTTTCAGTTCTCGGTGGAAAACGTAGATGTGATCAGTGCGATCAGCTATCAACCGGTCTGTTTTTCGGGACGGATTGATGCGAAAGAACGTCTGGAGCAGCGTTATACGTTGGGGGATCTGGCGCATGACATCGCGGCGGCCTCGGGAGCGGTGGCGGAGCGGGATTTTTATCCGCTTTCGGTCGTGATGCCGTTATCGCAATTTCTGGAAGCGGCAACGGGGGATCCGAAGATCAAAGCGAGCTGTCATACGGAATGCGCGTTCGGGACGTATTTTTTCGTGTCGGAAGATAAACAGGCGTATCCGTTCCCGCAGGTGCTGGATATCGAGGGGATGTTTACGGGGATGAATGAGCTGGCGCGGAAATTGCGGAAGAAAGGCGGCAAGCTCGGATACTTCGATAAGCTGCAACTGTTTCGGCTGTTCAAGTCCGTGTTTAAGAAGGAGGGCGCACCGCCGGGCCTGACGGTGGAACGGTTTATGCAGACACTCCAGGGCATGGTGGATAAGAACCAGGGGCGCGGCGGCGCCGGCGCCGGTAATTATCGAACGCTAATGGCGGCGGGCATGCACTTCCAGGATCGTTATAATTACGATATCGAACGCGTCAAACGGTGCGTAATTCCCTATTCGACACCGGCGGGCATCATTCCTTTCTGTGCGTATAATTGCGGCCCGACGTATCGAACTCTGATCGAGAAAATCTATAGAAATCCTTGATGCGAAGCGAGTGATGGACTCCAAGGGAATGACGAATGGCGAAGTTTTCCAAGAAGTTGTCATATCCATTGATACTGGCGTCGGATTCGGCGCGGCGGCGGGGACTGCTGACAGAATGGGGATATTCGTTTAAGGCGGTCTCGCCATACATCACTGAGCCACCGGCGACGAGAGGCAAGGCGCTGACTCCCGCTGCGTGGGTGGAAGCGATGGCGTATAGCAAAGCGCACGTTGTCGCCTTGGATCATCCCGATGCGATTGTCATGGGGGCGGATACGGTGGTGGTGCACGGTGAGGAAGTGATCGGGAAACCGAAAGACGAGGCGGACGCCCAACGGATTCTGACGACGCAATTTGCGGGTCGGAATGAGGTGATAACGGGGGTGGCGGTGTTGTATCCGCCGGATCGTCAGCGTATTATAACGCATGTGGCGACGACGCTACTGATGCGGGCGATGACGGAGTCCGAGTTGGAGGCGTATATGGCCAGCGGGGCATGGGAAGGTAAGGCCGGCGCGTATGCACTGCAGGAAGGCGGCGACAAGTTCGTCTTATCCATGGAGGGCAGCGAATCCAACGTGGTAGGGCTGCCCATGGAGAAGCTCGAAGAAATTTTGGGCTGGATAGCGGAAAATGAAGGTTAAGTTTCTCAATTCGTATATATCTTCCGCCGAGGGAATCCCTCTATCTCTATTACTGATTTTGAGTTTGACGCTCAATTCGAGTTGTAATGCCTATCAATGTAAATTGGTCGAATGGAACATGCTGTCGAGCACGCCATATTACCAAGTCGATTCTGCGGATACCCTGCAAGATCCGAATGCCTGGAGCGACGAGGCGTTAACGGTCAGTTGGGTGGGTCATGCGACGGTGCTGATCAACTTTTACGGTACGACGATTCTAACGGATCCGGTACTATTGAAGCGTCTGGCGCCGCCGTACCTGGGCGGGCAGCTTAACCTGGGGATACGTCGGATTACGGCATGTCCGTATAAGTTTGAGGATTTACCGCCCATCGATCTGGTGTTGTTATCGCATGCACATTACGATCACTGGGATATCGCCTCGCTGAAATTTTTCGACGACTCGACGGATGCGATCATTCCGCGAGAGACGAGGGATTTGATACCGAAAGGGCATTTCGGGGAGGTGACGGAATTGGACTGGGGGCAGAGCAAGACGATAGGTGAGTTGACGGTGCGGTCGTTTAAGGTGCAGCACTGGGGGTATCGAGCGGGTAAGACGAAAGGAGCGCGGGGATATAATGGGTACGTATTGAGTAAGCGGGGCGCGAAGATCGTGTTTTTCGGGGATTCGGCATATCACGACCGCAGTCTGAAGCGGCGGCCGGTGAACTGGGTCGAGCGGGTAGGCGCCGGGCCGTACGATCTGTGTATTCTGCCGATCGGAGAGTATATATATCGTCATAACCATATGAGTCCGGAGGAGGCATGGAGCATCTATAAGCAAATTGGGGGTAAGAAGTTTCTGCCGATTCACTGGCGGACATTTAAGTTGAGTCCGACACCGATCCAGGAGCCGATCGAACGTTTGCGAAAAGCGGCGCAGGAAGAAGTAAAGGATATTATTTGCACTACACTCGGGGAAGCGGTTCGGGTAAACTAGGGTATGATGAAGAATAAAACTACGGGAATGATTCTGGTGAGCGGTTTTTTACTGCCGCTGATACTGTGTTCGTGTAAAGACAAGAGCAATAACGGCGCGGGATCTACCTCCGGTCCCGTCTTATCACCGCCGGTCGAGTCCCTTTCGACGGAGGTCGTCGAGATCGGGGGTGAGAAATTCACTCTGGAATTGGCGTTTACGCAAGAGGATCGCCGTCAGGGATTGATGTACCGTAAAGAGCTACCGGCGGATCGAGGGATGATATTCATATTTGCCGAGTCGCTTCAGTCTCCGTTTCACATGAAAAATTGCCTGATCGACCTGGATATCCTATTTTTGAAGGAGGACGGTACGATCGTGTATATCACGACGATGAAGGCGCCGCCGCCGGGCGAGCGGTCGCAGACGTATTATAGCCGTGACGTTTACCGCTATGCCATCGAACTGCCGGCCGGCACGGCGGAGCGACTCCAACTCAAAGTTGGCGACAAAATAAAGTTGCCCCGCCGTATTCGCGAGATCATCCCCGATCCGAATTGACAATTGAGTCCACCGTCTTTAATCTACAGTAATTAAGGCACCCTAACAAAACCTCACACGTTAGATTTTGGATTCGGCGCCCCTGCCTTCGCCGGGGCGACATTCCTTCGCGGGAATAAGATAGTTTTGTTATATCTTCTTATCTTTAAAACTTTGTGTCTTTGTGCCTTCGTGGTTGATGAAATATCCGGGCTAAGCATCGCGTAGCCATGCAACCCGTTTCATGGGTGGAATAAGAAAATCTCGCAGTGTTTCGACAACAGTCGTCAATCTTATATCCTCTAACTTGTGTATATGCAAAAACGCGTTCCACTGTTTTTGTTTATCCGGGTCATCGGAAAATTCTTCCGTTAAAGCTGAAGGTGTATTAAGCGGTATTTCGGTTTTTCGACGTTCAAACGTTGTTTTTATAGCCTGCGATAGAATGGCCTCATCAAAAGAAAACTCATTGGCCATGATCCAAAGGTCATAAAAATCCTTCATCCGGCTATTGATCATACCCAAAGCCACTATCGCCTGTAGTTTTTCCGCTACAACCGTTTCTCGCGAACAGGCCCGGATTCGTGCCGCGGGCAAATCGAGAATGGTCGGGTACCGAATTTCTTCCGTACCCGGTATGACGGCATCGCCAAAGCCGACGTCTATTTGCAATCCTATCCGGGCATTCTTCAGTTTGGCCGTCAGATGGACTCTCTGTCCATGATATTCCTGATCCTCTCGGATCTCATGGACCTTAACGCCATTTGCGTCAAACTCTAATCCATCCGGTTCGACCTGCGTTTGGCAAATCTGCTGAATCATGGACTCTAACCGCTGCTCAAGATCTTCTCCGAATCCGGAAAAATCCAGATCTTTAGTCGGTCGATATTTTCGCCCCGTCCATACGGAAAAAAGCATCGCTCCTTTGAGCACAAAATGATTGGCCAACCCCGAACGACTCAAACGATACAAAAACCGTTCAATGGCATACCGGATCAATATATGATTTGGGTCTTCCTTTTGTTCCCGGCTAATCCTCAAAAGCCTTTGATGGATTGAAGCTGCAAGGTTGACCGTTTTTCCCTTGTTCACGAGGTAGCCTCCAGGTACGGCTTCATCACATTAGCGACCCGACAGATTTTAGCATGATGCCAAAGCTGGTCATTGGTTGCCTTCCGCTGTCGTCGACAATCCCGCAGTGCCTCAATCGCCACATCCAGCCCGATCTTATTGCGATACTTAAAGCAATCCGCCACCGTTTTCGCCGGGCTGTAAATATTAACGGAAACTCCCTCAATGCGTTTTTTCTCAACACCTTCACTCAGTGCTTTTCCCGAAAACTTAAAGATTCGCAGGGGAGGGTAATCGATCCGCGGGCGGGCGGCAACCCGGTCAATTGCCAACCAGACCTCGTGGGGATTCTGGGTTCCGATTTTGTGATATGCCAGCGCCGATAGCAGGCAAACCACCCCTTGGGGAACCAGTTTGGCAGCCTGAGCCAAGGAATGGTTTTCCGTCGGAGTAGCGCCCGCAATCGTGTACAATCCGCGCCCGGTTCGTACTAATAGCCCTTGAGAACATAGTCTTCGAACATATTCAGGGTGTATCTTTTTCTCCGTTACGTCCCGAATCCGAAGAATACCCCGTTCCTGGGCCATTTTCAGCACTTTTTTTGATTTTGATAGATTTTTCTTCATGTGTAAATATATCGACACATATCAACTTTTGGCGATACTTTTACACAAAATCTTCCCGTGGTCAAGAACTATCCAATCTTCTGTTTCATGCTTCTCTTAGAAAATGAACCGAACTATTAGCAACCGATGCTACTGTTTTTAAGTACAAAACTGACAGATATTAACACATTTATATCACAGTGCTCTTTCACACTTTTTCCGGTGATGCTTTCCTTTGCATCTTACCGTCAGGGCCTTGTTAATGCGTATCGATCAATTTATTTGTGCGATCGAGAGAGGTATCGGAAAGGTATTTTAATCCTCAGGTCGAGTTAAGGCCCTTTTTGGCAAGTATTTGAGGTTTTAAAACTGCGAAAGTTTACTCATATATTTCTCAAACTTAAATTTATTCTTTTCGATAATCGAACAGAATATAAGAGGGAGGAAATGGAAATGCTACTTCCAAGAATGATTTTATGTAGGGTTTGTGGAGCGGTAGCATTAATATCATAGTATGCGGCCAAGGCGGTGGCGCGCAGTCCACAGTATATATAACAGTTTACGGTTTACCGCTGACGGTACGTAAGGAAGAGGAACCGCAGATTTTCCAGATTGACGCAGATTTTCTTATTTTAAAGCCAGGCGGGGGGTAACTTTTTTCCGGTTATCGCGTATAATACTATAAAGACATGCAGGGAGAATCCCTATGAAAGGGCGCAGACAAGGATTTACGTTAATTGAATTGTTGATCGTGATGGCGATTATCGCCTTATTGACGACGCTATTGGCGCCGGCGTTGGGGCGAATGCGCGCAGCGGCCCGTCGTTCGCACTGTATGAGTAATCTACACGCGGCGGGTGTGGGATTTCGGATGTACCTGGACCGGAACCGGAATCGGATGCCGAACGCGGCGCAGTTGCCGTCGGCGGAGCCGGACCTGCCCAGCATCGTCGAGGTGCTCGAGCAGGACGTGTCCTCCGCGGAGGTATTCCACTGCCCCGCCGACGTGGAAGAAAACTACTTCCGGACGGAAGGCACCAGCTACGAATACCCGAGTGTATTGCGTAACCTGCTGGTAGAAAATACGTTTTTGGGCCGGCGGTGGGGCGATACGTTGACGCCGGTATTATATGATTTTAGACCGTTCCACAACGAACCGGATAAACCCGGAGCGATGAATTTTCTCTTCGCGGACGGTCATGCGGACACCTTATCCAAGAAGTGAACGATGTCCAGGAAAGTAATTTATGGAATTGGCATCGGCACGATCGCGGCGGCCGCGGCGGCTGTGACGGCCTGGGTGTGGTTAGGAGCTTCCCCGCCGCCGCCGGATCCTAAGAGCGCAACGGTACAGGAAAAAGCAGAGTATCTGGCTTCGGATCGATTCGGCGATCTGGAGGTAGAGGAGAAGCGCGAATATCTGGAGCAGTTGCGTCAGGAGACGGAGATCCAAAATCAACCGCGGCCCCTGTTGATGCCGGACCTAACCGACGAACAGCGGGATCAGATCATCATAAATGCGATGCCGGTAATCAGTCAGTGGGTGAACGATCGCTGGGCGGAATACGAAGCGCTATCGCCGGCAGAGCAGCAGGCCCGGCTGGATAAGATCGTTGACCGAATCGAAGAATTCCGTCAACAAAATCCGCAGGCCTATCAGGACCGATTGAAACGGTTCACACCGGAACGCTTGAATATGCTTTTAGAACATTCAGATCCACAAACCCGATTGAAAGTCTCGCGGTTCCGCACGGCTCTGGAAAAACGCATGAAAGAACGAGGGGTGCCGGTGGATTTTTAATCGAATCTGCGATCATGGTATGCCACGTGAAAAAAAACCTAAATTCTAATCTCTCAATCCGAAACAATTTCAAAGGTTCAAAATTCGAATGATCCAAACGGACCTTGGTTTGGGATTCAAATTATCGGATTCCTTCGATCCTCTCATTACAACGAGATACTAATAAAAAATCCGTGTAATCCTGTAAACCATGGTTTCGCAAGAGAATTTATTGCTGTAGGAAATCGAGACCGATGATGGTGACGTCGTCTCGGGGGTGGAGGGAGCCTTCTTCGCGGTTGATGATCTCAACGAGTTTGTCGCACATGGTCTGAATGTCGAGTTCGGCGAGATTGCCAAACTCTTTGCGGAAGCGCAGCGGTTTGTCAGGCCCTTCATCGACGAAGGCCAATTCGACGCCGTCGCTGTACAGGAGTAATTTTTCGCCGGGCCGGATCTGGACTTCCATCGTATCGTATTGCTGTTCGGGGAAGACGCCGAGGAGGGAGCCGGTGAGTTCGAGTTCGTTCATATGGCCGTCAGCGAGGATATGCATCGGTGCGGGATGACCGGCGCTGGAAACGCGTAAGCGCAGCGTATCGGTGTTCAGCAGACCGTAACAACAGGTGGCGAACTGGAAATTGTTGAGTTCCTGGGCCACCATATCGGCGTTGAGCTGCTTGAGGGCATCGCCCGGATCGACGAGTGAGTAGTGATTGCCCTCAATGATTTTCGTCACCATAGCGCGTTTGATAAACATGGTCAAGAGCGCGGCAGGCATACCATGCCCCACGGCGTCGGCGATATAAAACCCGATGTGATTTTCATCGAGCCGCGAAATGTCGTAAATATCGCCGCTGACCCAGGATGCCGGTCGGAAGATCGTGGCAAATTTGATTCCCTCGACCTCCGGCGGTTTTTCCGGGAGGAAATCGCGCTGAAGGCGTGAGGCGATGCGCATCTCTTCGTTGACCTGAGAGAAATAACTGTTCAGAGGCTGGCTGACAGTTTTCAGTCTATCGATTTCCAGATGGAGCAGTTGGATCGTCCGTTGCATCTCCAAAAGCGTCAGCAGTCGTCCCTGAAGCATCTCGGCGGACTCATCGACGGGGACATACAAGGCGGAATCTCCATAGGAACGAATATGAGCGCCCGCTTGTTCGACGGACTGCATCACCAGGATGGGGAAGCCATCATTCTGGAGATTCTGTAGTGCGACTTCCAGGATATGTTCCTGCGGAGGCTCCAGGTAATTCGAGAGCACCACGACCAAAGCACAAGAAGTTCCTTCCGTAAAATAATCGACCGCCTGCGCCGGAGTAATATAAAAACAATTAAGACCCAATTGATCCATTGCTTTTCGCAGGGCATCGGGTATTTGGTCGTCCGGTGCGATCACCACCATGCGGCCCTTATCGGCCCCGTCGGGCCGGGTATCCGTTTGTGACAATACGGTTAGCATTTTAACCTATTCGACCTACCAGAGGAGCGCCTTTAACACGTTAAGCCCCCGGGAGAGGTTTTCCGCTAAAAAAGTAATTTTCTCCTACCAACTCCCGTCTGAGCCTATTCAAAGCGGTGATTCACAAATCCAATTGGATTAAATTATAAATCACTTATTTGTAATGCTTTATGTTAAAGCGTGGGTTGCCGTTACTCGACGTGATTTTTAAGTCTGAATTTACAAAATAAGATGGTTTCACAGGAGGATTAGCCTGTTAGTAACAAAATTTAAGGCGCGCTAGTTCTTAATTTACAAGCATTAAGAAAATATTGTAAAAAATTCCTTAAAAAGCCGATTGACACTACTAGATGTAGTGGTAATATTAAACATCGTCCTTTTGAGATGTGATTTATATCGGGAGCCAGGGCGGCTCCTGAGAAGAAGTAAGTTATTCGATCAATCCTACGGCGGAGGTGTTGGTTTTGGCATTGCCGCCGATATTTAGACGTTAAAACGCAAATAAAAAGTATTATTTCAGCGTGGGGAATCTGCGCGCAGGTTGTCGAAGAGAAATGATATAGGGCATCCGATAAAACCGAAATCGGTCGGCACAGAGAGTCGTTGATTGAGATGGAGGTTTTGTTGGAGCGTATAGTTAATATTGGAATTGTCATCGTAAGAATAAATTTTCCCGAGGAGTAGATCATGCCCGCAAGCGCCACGGATTCAGCCAAATCCAAAGTGAATATCCCGATTTCCAGCACTGAAAAGATTGATTCGACGTTCGTTGACTCTCAAGCGATAAAGTCCAGAGGGAGTACGCCGATAGCCATCGATCGGTATTTCAGTACTGAAAACATTCATCCGTTTGAGCAAATCGAATGGGACAAACGGACGGCGACAATCACCGACGAGCTGGGCAATGTGGTTTTTGAACAAAAGGACGTAGAAGTACCACAGTCTTTTTCGCAATTAGCGACTAAGGTCGTGGTCAGTAAATACTTCTATGGCGAGTTGAATACCGAGGAGCGGGAGACCTCCTTTAAGCAGTTGGTCCATCGCGTTACCCGCACGATTGCCGATTGGGCCCTGGAAGACGGACTCTTCGCCTCCTCGGAGCAGGGAGAGTTGTTTTATGAGGAGTTGACCTGGCTCTGCGTGAACCAATACGTAGCCTTCAATTCGCCGGTCTGGTTCAACGTAGGGCTGTATCACGTCTATGACATAGAGGGCAGCAATCATAATTACTATTGGGACAAGACGACGGATGAGTTCAAGCCCTGCTCGAATACGTACGAGTATCCTCAATCGTCAGCGTGCTTCATTCAGAGCGTGAACGACACGATGGAAGACATCATGTCGCTGGCGACGAGCGAGGCAATGCTGTTCAAGCACGGCAGCGGTACGGGGACTGATCTCTCATCGCTGCGTTCGAGTAAGGAAAAGCTCAGCGGAGGCGGCAAGCCCTCCGGGCCGCTTAGCTTTATGCGGGTGTACGACCAGATCGCGGCGGTGGTGAAAAGCGGAGGCAAAACCCGTCGGGCGGCCAAGATGCAGTCGCTGAAGATCCACCACCCGGATATCCGGGAATTCATCACGTGTAAGACCGAGGAGGAGAAAAAGGCCTGGGCCCTGATCGAGCATGGTTACAGTGGGGATTTCAACGGTGACGCGTACGGATCAGTCATGTTTCAGAATTCCAACCTGTCCGTACGGGTGACCGATGAGTTTATGAAGGCAACCGAAGCGGATTCCACGTTTCAGACCTATACCGTGACAACCGAAGAGCCGTTCGATACCTATAATGCCCGTGAATTTATGGATTTGATCGCCGAGGGTACGCGCATCTGCGGTGATCCGGGGGTGCAATACGATACGACCATCAATCGCTGGCATACCTGCCCGAATTCCGGTCGAATCAATGCCTCTAATCCGTGCAGCGAGTATATGTTCATGGACGATTCGGCGTGCAACCTGGCGAGTCTGAATCTTATGAAGTTCCGCCGACCGGACGGATCGTTCGATGTGGAGGCGTTTCGCCGAGCCGTGCGGATTATAATCATTGCTCAGGAGTTGCTGGTCGATCACGGCAGTTATCCGACGGAGAAAATCGCTCGGAATTCGCATTGGTTTCGCGCTCTGGGGCTGGGATACGCGAACCTGGGCTCGCTGTTGATGTCGCTGGGCCTGCCATACGACAGCGATCAGGGGCGCACCCTTGCTGCGGTTATCAGTTCGGTTATGACGGGAACGGCCTATTCCGTCAGTGCCGAATTAGCCGAACATCTGGGATCGTTTGCAGGCTTTGAGCAGAATCGCGATCCGATGTTAAAGGTAATCGGAATGCATCGCGACGCCGTCAGGGATATCAACGCCGAATACTGTCCGGATTACCTCTTCCACGCTGCCCAGATGGCCTGGAACCAGGCACTGGATAAAGGGAAAAAACGTGGTTTCCGCAACGCCCAGGTGACGGTATTGGCCCCGACGGGTACGATTGCATTTATGATGGATTGCGATACGACGGGGATCGAACCGGACATCGCCCTGGTCAAATATAAGCTGCTGGCCGGCGGCGGTATGCTCAAGATTGTCAATAACACGGTTCAGATGGCGCTGGAACGGCTGAACTATACGCCCGAAGAGATCGAAAGCATTATGAAACGGATTGAGGAAGATGACACGATCGAGACGGCGCCGGAACTCAAACCGGAACACCTGCCGGTGTTCGATTGTGCGTTTAAGGCGGCTAAGGGCAAGCGCGCTATCCATTATCTGGCTCATATTCGCATGATGGGCGCGGTACAGCCTTTCATTACGGGGGCAATCAGTAAAACGGTGAATATGCCGCACGAATCGACAAAGGAGGAAATCGCCGAAGTGTACCTGACCGGTTGGCGATTGGGGCTTAAGGCGCTGGCGATTTATCGCGACGGATCGAAACGTTCGCAGCCGCTCAATACTAAAAAATCACCGGACAAGAAAAAGCAAGAACAAAAGGTCGATTCGAGCAATACGCTGGAACGGCGACCGCAGCGGATCCGCATGGACCAGACGCGGCACGCTATTACCCATAAATTCGATGTAGCAGGACATGAAGGTTATCTGACGGTGGGGTTATACAAGGACGGCCAACCTGGTGAGCTGTTCGTCACTATGGCAAAGGAAGGCAGCACCGTCGGTGGCCTTATGGACGCATTCGGAACGTGTATTTCCATGGCGTTACAGTACGGAGTGCCGCTGAGCACGCTGGTGGAGAAATTCAGCCACTCGCGATTCGAACCATCCGGGATAACCGGTAATACCGACATCCCGTTTGCCAAGAGTATTATCGACTATATCGCCCGCTGGCTGGGTATGACCTTCCTGCCGGGCTATCGTGAGATGTACGCTCCGAAGCGGCCCGCCAAAAAGCAAATGGAAGGTGACAACGGTGACGAGACCGTAAGCACGATGCCTACCTTACCGGGCCTGCCGGAACGTCCGGTCCTGCCGCCTTTGGAGAAGCGCGCCGATCTGGGCCGCTTCCCCGAACGCTTCGACGCCATGATCGAAAAAATAAGTAAACCGGAACCGGTTCCCACGGGCACACGTGCTCAGCAGATGGCCGAGTTCAATAACCAGTTCTCACACTTCCAGTCGGACGCCCCCGTCTGCGACCACTGCGGCTCGATCACCGTCCGCAACGGCAACTGCTACCGCTGCTTCAACTGCGGCGCCAGCCACGGGTGCAGCTAACAAATATTTTACTAAGCTTGAACTTGAATATGTGGCCCTGCCGCCCTCGGCTGGATTATTTCATTAAATCAGTCCGATGGGGATGATGAAATGTTTCCGATCAAGGGGTAAAAAATCCCGGCTGAGGCAAAGAAAGCCGCCTGGTCCGAAAGGTAAATCCAGTTTTTCCAAGGATAAAAATGACTGTTTCCACTCTGATCTCGGCGAAGCGGACTTTTTAACCTCCAACGGATGAATCTTGCGATTCTGCACCAGGAAAAAATCGATCTCTCGGACTTCTTTGTCGCGATAATAAAACAATTGCGGTTGCTTGCCACGGTGCCACCAGCTTTTAAGGATTTCTGCGAAAATAAATGTTTCCAAAATCGCACCGGACATAGCGCCCGCTTCCAGATTCTCCGGTGTGGTCCATTCGGTTAAATAAGTACATAGGCCGGTATCAAGGAAGTAAAGTTTCGGTCGTTTTACCAGACGTTTGGTGAAGTTACTGTGATAAGGTGGAAGCAACCAGACCTGAAGGCTGGCTTGTAGAACGGATAACCAGTTTTTAGCGGTATTAACACTGACGTCGGTGTCGCGGGCCAAGTTGGATATATTCAGCATCTGTCCGGTCCGGGCGGCGCAGGCTTTGAGGAACCGTAAAAAGGCCGCCTCGTCACCGACCTGAGTGAGATCTTTCACATCGCGCTGGAGATAAGTTTGCAGGTAGGAGCTATAAAACAAATCTCGATCTTTGATCGGACCGGCGACCAGGGCGGGGAAACAACCGGACCAGAGGTTTTGATATACCTTTTTCAGGGACGTATCGACGGAATTTTCCTGGCGTTTTTTCAGATTAATTTTATTCGGCAGGAAGGGCTTGACATTCAGGTCCAGCCGATGCCGTTCGCGTTGGGAAAACCCCAGCAGGTTCAGAATCGCGATCCGGCCGGCCAGAGTTTCGGAAATTCCTTTCATCATCAAAAACTGCTGCGATCCGGTCAGCCAGAACGCACCGGTTTTTTTCTTGGCATCGACGATCATTTTGATATGGGGTAGTAAAGCAGGGGCGTATTGAATCTCATCGATTAGGACCGGCGGGGCGAAACGCTGTAGGAACAAGACGGGATCTTCCCGGGCCAGATTCCGCAGAGCCGGATCGTCCAGCGTGACGTATTTACGTTTCTTTTCACAGAGATGCTGTAGGAACGTGGTTTTACCCACCTGCCTGGGCCCGGTCAATAGGAGGACCGGAAACTGTCGCGTCGCCGATCGCCAGCACCGCTGCATTTCCCGCGGATAATACATTGGACACCTCCGTCTATTTTGCAATCCAATTGCAATATAGCCAATATCGGCGATATTGTCAAATCCATTTACCCAAAACCGTTTGTTCTGTAAATACTTGAAAACAAAACACTTACTAATTCATCTGGATGAACTCACGGCCAAGATAGTCGTGGCGCACGTATGGCTTTGAAGTGGTATAAATCCTTATGCGTAAATTACACAATCCCTTTCTACGATTGAAACCATCCGCCCGACTGGTTATAATAATTCTGACAATCCTTTTTTACCAAGGCTTAGGAGATCAAGATGGCACGTCAAAAAATAGCGATGTTAATGGTTGCGGGGTTGTTCTGTCTGTTGGTTTTCAATCTGCAACTATCCGGGCAGGAGCGGGTGGTTAAGAAGATTGTGGAATATGGCTGGGATGTGCCGTATCCGGAGTTTGTGCGGGATCACATCAAAGAGATGGAAAAGCGGCCATTTGAGGGGATCATTTTTCGAACGAAGGATTTCAATCATGTATTCGACGTGCGGCCGTGGGAGAAGCAGAAGTTGCAGCCGCAACTGGATGCGCTGGGAGAGATTCGGTGGGGCAAGTTTACGGATAATTTCCTGACGCTCTACGCGGCCAGTAAGTGGGGCATGGACTGGTACAACGACGAGCACTGGAAAACCATCGAGGAGAATCTGAAATTATTCTCGCTGGCAGTCAAGACGGGTCACTGCGTGGGGGTGTGTTTCGATCCGGAGCCGTACGGGACCGATCCGTGGGTCTATCCGGGCAGTATTAAGGATAAATCGTTTAACGAGGTTTGCATCCAGGTGCGTAAGCGGGGTAAGCAGTTTATCCAGGCGCTGCAGACGCATACGCCGGAGTTGAAATTGTTGAGTTTCTTTCAATTGGGATTGTATGAGTCGATTCTTGACGAACCGAATGCGAAGGTCAGGCAGCAAAAGCTCTTGAAGAAGTGGATGGTACTGCTGCCGGCGTTTTATCTGGGCATCCTGGAAGGAGCGGGACCGAACACCATCATTATCGACGGCAATGAGACGGCGTATTACTACGAGGATTCGGAGCGATATTTTCGAGCGTATCATACGATACGGCAACGGGCGTTGAGCCTGATACCTGAGAATTTAAGGGCGAAGTATCGCAACCAAGTGCAGGTAGGGATGGCGTTGTATATCGATCAGGTAATGGCTACGCGACAGCGGGATGTACTCAGTCATTATATGTCGCACGAGGACCAGCTTAAATTTTTCGAGCACAACGTGTATTATGCCCTGACGACAACGGACGAATACGTTTGGTGTTACAGCGAGCGGATGAACTGGTGGCTCCCACCGGAAAAGGCCGGCAAGGATCGCAAACTGCCGGAGGGCGTCGAAGCGGCCTTGATCTTGGCACGGGAAAAATATGAAGCGGGGAAACCCTTGGGATTTGATATCAAGAATATTATTGCCAAGGCACGGGAAAAGAAGAAGCAGAAACAGTAATAAAATTCTAGGAACCAAATCAAAAAATCGAATTTCCGGTCAAAAATTTTTTCTCAGGTATTCTAACAAAACCTCACATCGTGGCTTCTGGATTCTCCTCTTCGCGGGAATGGCATCGTTTTACTAGAACCGCTTAGAGTTATTCCCCGAATTCGTTTTGCCTTCCCATCGCTAGAGTACTACAATCTTTTAGATATTTGTTATCAGAAAAAACGGCTCTCTGGATCTAGGAGAAATGCGACATGAAAGTTATCATTGAATTCTTCACGATTACCTGTTTTATATTGGTCCCAAGTATTTCTATGGGGCTTACGGTACAGCAGAAAGATGATTTCCAGGATGCAAACCAGGATACCATGGGTTGGGCAGGCGGTGCTTCACCGATTCGCGTCTCTTCGGGGGGGCCAGATGGTTCCGGAGATGCCTTCCTGCTGATTAGCGTCGGCAATTTTCACCTCGCTACGAAAAACGAAGCACAGTGGACAGGCGATTACCTGGCGGCGGGAGTACAAGCCATTGCAATGGATCTGAATCGCATTCTTGGTCCCGACGAAGTGCAAATCCGCCTCTTCGTCCATGGACCGGGCGGTCGGTTTGGCAGTACGAATCCTACTCTGCCACTACCTTTGGATAGTTGGGGGCATTACGTGTTCGGTCTCACCGCCTCCGATTTGACATATGTATCCGGCGGAACCGGAGTGCTGGAAGACACACTTCGTAATGTGACTACACTTCTAATTCGCAACGATCCGGGCGAGTATCCCACCGATATCGGATCGCATTATCCTCACATTACGGCAACACTCGGCATCGACAACATAGCAGGGATTTGTCAATCTGCACCCATCAGCGATTTGAATGGTGATTGTAGAAGCGATTTACTTGACTTTGCGATTTTCGCGGCGAACTGGCTCATTGATTGTAACTATGAACCAAGTGATCCTGGGTGTATTTCACAATAGAAGAGTTGGTTGTTAGTTAATATAACTATTTCAGGTTGATTCAAATCAACGTACCAAGATTTTGTGCCCCCGTCGATGCACGGAAACGGCGATCAGGAACAATCCTCCCGACAGGGCGGCGCAAATCTGGGCGAAGAGATCGCCATAACAACTGTAAAAAGAAGTCCGGTCGTCCAGATAGATCGTATCGGTGAGAAATCCTGCCGTCGCTTGTCGTTTGCGAACTTGATCGTCCAGCGTGCCCGCGAGTTTGGTTTCCCGGACAACCCCATCGGGCCGAATAAACGCACTGATGCCGGTATTAACGGCCCGCGCGATGCCGATCCGATTTTCCACGGCACGGAACTTACAAATCACCAGATGCTGCATGAGTTCCGAAGTCGGTTTAATCGGTTTATCTTTTCCGCCGGAGACGAACCACCCATCGTTACTGATATTCAACAAGAAGTCGATACGTTTGACATTCTCCTGGACGGTCAACTGCCGGGGAACGGGGGGCATTACGTCCTCGTAACATATCGCTACGGCAAACCGCCAACGTTTCACCGCGTCCCCGCCTTTTTCCTTATCCGGCACTGGATACGTAAAGACCGTCGGCTCTTTACCGGCTTCGAGCGTATATTCGTAATCGTATGGCGTCATGCGATTCAGAAGATGATACAGCCAAGGCCAACTCTCGCGAAACGGCACCACTTCCCCGAACGGCACCAGATGCATTTTATCGTACCGCTGCTTAAAACGCTTTCCGTCGGGAAGATACAGAATTGCACTGTTCCATTTTTTATTCGGGCGCAGCTCATTGCCGAATTGTTTCATCTCCATCGCGGGCGTACCGACTAAAACTGCCGCACCCTGTTTAGCCAAGACGGTCAAATCCTTATTTGCCTCACGACTCCATTGCAGAGGTTCAAATGTATCCAGATCAAATCCCGGCACATTCATTTTTAAAAACTCATCGTTCAAATACGCACAGGTCATGGTTTCCGGCCAAACAATCAGAGAGGGTTTGGGAACCTCTTTCCCCTGCAAGGCTTGTCTGGATAATTCCAGGTGCTTGTCGAAAATCACCTTGTCCGCTTCACCGGCTTCTTTGACGTATTGCGGGATATTTTCCTGGATGACGGTAACCGTAGGTCCATTTGTAATGGTTTCCTCGCCCTGTTTGCACCGCCACTGACCGTACAGTATTGCGCCTGCTACACAGCAGCCCGTCAACAGAATCAGGGTCCCTGCGCTCAGGGCCGGCACGATATGACCGGGTTTTTTGTGAGGCGTCGGCATACTGCGGCGCATCTTCGGTTGTTGCTCCGGTTTTCGAACCAGCGGACGAAGCAGCAGGTCGCAGATAAGACCGTTTACCATCGCCACCAGAAACGTCACGCCGTAGGCGCCGAGAGTGTCGCTGATTTGAATCAGCCAGATCCGCTCGTGCTGACTGTGGGAGAGGAAAAACCAGGGAAAGCCGGACATCACGATTGCCCGCAGATATTCCTGGCCGACCCAGAGGATCGGTAGCACCAGGGTAAAAGGCCAGCGCAGGTG
>CAZNQT010000036.1:0-17119 GCA_964574885.1 uncultured Pirellulales bacterium | reverse complement strand
GGGCTATAGACATATCAAATATCAAAATGCAAAATGTAAAATTGAAAAAGAAAATGTAACGACAGGGGCGATCTTGTGTGGTCGCCCTAAAAAATTCATAATCGGGGTGTTATGTCACGGTGCCATGCTCACGCTCGCGTGGGCATGCTTGTAGGCGTTGGGTGGCATGGCTACGCGCAGCTTAGCCATGTGTAATTCTCTACGATAACACCACTTAAACGAATGCTGAACGTGTCGCCGATGAAAATGCCGGTTACTGGAAACATGCGTTTTTCGCTTAGGGGCTTCCGGTGGGATGGAAGGATAGGCCCAGAGATTCTCCAGGCCCGACCCGCCGTTTAGCTGCTGACCTCGGCGCTCGAGTTGCTCGCCGGCAGAGCTCTATCCTCCGGGTCAGCAAAAACATGGTATAGTTATACTTTAATAAAAGCAAGCCCCAAAAAGCTAATTCATACCCAATAACCCTATAGCTCCACTAATATCTGCCCCGCCGGAAGCCCTAAATGCGCTAAACGCAGAGTCCGGTTGTATTCCACATATCCAAATCTCTAAATATAGTCCCTAACCTTTCGAAATGAATTAATATGGACATGCAGGGAAATATTTTGTACAATGAATTTAACCGCGGATTTGAAAAAAGTTGAGGGCGAGGTGTAAGAAAACACAGCCGGATTTTAAGGAAAATCTTACCAGGTACTTCCGATGCAAACATAGCATTCGTTGAACTATGCCAGTTGCTGCTGCAATTGGGATTTCGAGAACAGGTTCGAGGTAGTCATCATATATTCTATAAAGAAAATATCGTGGAGATCATAAACTTACAACCCCGTAGCTCCGATGCCAAACCGTATCAGGTGAAACAAGTGCGAAATATTATCCTGAAATATCGATTAGCGGGAGATGTCGATGAGTAAATATGAAGTGATTATCTATTGGAGCCAGGAGGATCAGACTTTTATCGCTGAGGTTCCGGAATTACCGGGTTGTGCCGCCGATGGTGCGACCTACCAGGAAGCTGTAAGCAATGTGGAAGTGATCATCCGGGAATGGATCGAAACCGCTAAAGAATTAGGTCGAGAAATTCCTGAACCCAAAGGGAAATTATCTTATTCCTGATGGTTGAGTAAATGCTCGGCAATCCTGCTCAACATCTGCTGCATGCGAATTCGATAGGTATGTCGGGCCAGGAGTTTTGCGCGGGCGGCCTGGACTACCGCTTCTCGTTCCGTTTCCTGCGAAAGATAGTAACGCACTTTGCGCAGGAGCTCCGACGCGGTTTCAAACGTAATTATTTCTTTGCCGATTTCGAAGTATTGACTGATCCCGTCCGGCCCTTGATCCCGGGGATGTGATTTTACTAATACCAAAATGCCGGCGGCGACGGCGTCCAGCACGAGGGGGTCCACCAGGCCGACGCTCGATACATGCACCACGATTTTGGCCGTGTTAAATAACCGGTTGAGCGATTCTCCGTGCTCAATAGGTCCGGCGACAGATTCGCGGACCGGAGAGTCGAACCAGCCGAGCGGATTATCCGTATCGCTTTCGTCGGGCTCGGCGGACCAGGTGCGAATCTTCAGATCAAAACCGGCCTGTACCAATGCGGTAGCATAAGTATCCCGCAGCACCGTATCGCCCAGACAATTGCGAATCAGAGTGAGGAACAGTCTCTGTAATTCTTCTTCCTGCAGATCGATATGACTGCGGCGTTGTGCACGAGATAAATAATCCCGCGCGCGCGCGCTGTGGTATGTATCGGCGCCCTTGCGAATCTCTTCCGCGACGGCATACCAGAGTTGCTGCTGAAACGGCAGCTTGATCTGATATACCTCCGGATCCACGCGACAGCGATCCGTTACCATCACTACATCGACAGCTTCCTCCGTTAGATGCTCACCGGGGGATTCCAGCCGACGATAGAGTTCGGTATCTGCCGCTAACGGCAAGTGTATTACCCGTTTGGCAGGACAACCGGACTCCAAAAGCACTTCGACCTGATTCTGACAAGCTGGAAATATAAAATCATTCTCACCCAAAAGCTGCTCGGAAGAACGGTTTTGTTTTCGTCCTTGCCGCCAGAGACTCGCGCACACACTCGTTGCCGGCAACGGATAAGTAATGTCGCCCCGTAACATATCCACTAACAGAATCAGTTGAGGTTGGAATTGATTCAGACGCTCCAGTTGTGCCGCATTGGAAACCGTATCCGGGTGATCCAGAACCAGATGATCGACGTTGGCCCCCAGTTGCGCGGCGCCTGCCAAGGCATCGCGACTCGTACGGCAATCAATAGGCGTATAGGCCTGGGTGCAATTTGCAATACGAAGTGATGAAGGCGCCTTGAGAGCCTGCACTATCTCTGTGATTGCCGTGGCCTGATTTTGCTGATCGTATTGATGCTGCTCGTGTAGCAGCGAGTTCATTCTTGCGATAACGTTTTCCGTATAGTGCTGCATCGCCAACGACAACTGCTGGGCAAAGGTTTGATTTTCCCGATCGGTACGCCAGGCCCAGGTAATCGTTTGGGTAATGATGTTGTAACCGGGATTTGCGGTTAGAAACTCTTCGATCTGACGGGCAGGATCGCCACCCGGGAACAACACCAGTCGCCCGCTGAGAAGTTCCGTCGTAAAATCACGCAAACGCAGTGCCAATGCCAGTTGCACCGGTTCGGATTCCGTGACAAATAAAGCCTGACACGGCGCCATTTTTCCCAGGACCGCTTGGGCCTCGGCGCCGCTGCCAATACCTTCCATCGCTAGGTTAGCGCTGTCGATCCGGGTACGTTTTACGTTCGCTCGGGCGACGACCAACGGCGCCGACGTGTAACCTAACCAGCGCCGCCGACCGTCCGCCTGCCTGATACGATACGTAAAGGAACCGTCGTTAGCGATGGTCGGCTCCACCGTATCCGGAATCTGTACGGCGGTTAACTGATCGGCGAGACTCGCATCCTGTTGTCGCAACGCGCCTATATTCGCAGCGAACAATTCCTCTCCCGGCCACGTGCGTAACAACGACGGATTCGAGGAATGGATTGGACGATCCGATTCCACAACCGAATGAACTGACTTATTTTCCGTTACTACCGCCATAAAACATCTTAATATCTTATGTAACCACGCTACCTGTAATTAGAGTATTTGTCCCCCGTCTAATGTTGAGGTTGATTCTATCTTCTATCTTCGATATTCGTTATTCGTCATTGATTCGCCATTCGAATTTCGCCATTCGTCATTTTACTACATCAGGTTGCCGCGCTTGCTAATGATTTGCGGGCGACACGTTCCTGCCGAGCAAATCGGATCTGTACCGAAGTGTGTCCGTACTGCTGGAGGCGATTGGTTTTTACCTTGATGTCACACGGGTTGCAGTGCCCGTAACAAGCGCACGGTCGAAACTCGCCGGTAGGCCGGAATTCGGGGTCGAGAATATGTCCCACCGGCGGATAGTTTTCATACAGATCATGATGACAACGATACGCCTCGCCGCCGGGTCCGAGGATCAGTTCCGTAGTGCGACATTCGACCTGCCGTTGCTCTTGCATTGAACAGGCATCCGGATATTTATATTCTCCGTATAATTTCCCCTGATAATACCCCAGGAATTCTTTCAGACGAAAATCGATCCCCTCCCCGATAGCCCGTTCCTGCGCCGCCAAAACGATCTCTTCCTGCTCTGGATGCCGTACCGCCCAGATCCCGATAGGAAACTTCGCTTCGAGCAGACGATGCGTTTTTTGCAAAGTCTCATTCAGATCCATTTGCTGCGGATGATAGCTCACGCGCATCGAGGCGTAGGGCGCCTCTCGTCGGAGCCGATCCGGATTCACTTTGGAGATCATTTCTTCGATATCGAAACTAAGATTCGTCAAAACGTCGATGCGAATTCGCTCCGGCAGCGCGTTCATGATCTCATAAAATTCCGGATGCATACTCGGTTCGCCGCCCTGCAGCGTGATCGGCACTATGCCGTCCGCCTTTTCCAGATTCGTCAACCGAGACAATCCCCGTACCCATTCTTCGCCGCGCATCATCCGGCCGTAACGGCCCCGTTCGGATTCGAAAGAATTAATACAATAACTGCATCGATACGGACAGGCAAACGTCAGAAAGGCCGCAATATAATTACAATCCTGGGTGACCGACACTTCCGGCAGCTTCGTCATTTTTTTCACTCCCTGAGATCATACATCGTTTGTTTTATCTTTCGGATTTTGTCATTGATTCGTCATTCGGACTTCGTTATTCGATATTAAACTGTTATAACTGCCTTTTCCTCCGTCACCACGGATGCTTTTCTGCCCATCAGCATATCCACGGCGTCGCCGACCATATCCACGGTGATGTGCTCCATGCAGCAATGTTCCCAACGGCATTGAGATTGAAAACAGGGTATGCAATCCCGCTCCACGGCCGGCGACAGCTTCACGCCCAGACCGTACATATGAATCTGCTCGGGGGCCGTCGGACCGAACAAGGCTACTACCTTTTTCCGCAGTGCCAACGCCAAATGCAGGCCCAGCGAATCGCAGGTAACGATCAACCGACACGATGCCAGCCAATCGATATAATGTCGAATACTGTTCAAGGACTGCTGCCAACTCAAGGCGTAATTCTGCTGAAACAGTCGGTCGTGTAATTGATGCCAGTGATTTTCGGGCCACGTTTTGTTAGGCCATTTGGGTCCGACATGGTGATTCAGCCCTACGTCATAGATCTCAACCACTTTCGGTTGATACCCCAATACATATCGCTGACCCTGCCATTGCCGCCCCACGGTCTGAAAAAGCATTTCCTGCAACGTCCGATAATGATCCCCGCTCAAAGCTCTGGTCAGGGCCTGTGTCGAGGCTGGGTAGAAACATTCTTCACCCTCGGCCTGCCAATCTCGAAAGCCGTATTTCTGCTCCGCGTTAAGATTGGACGCGAAGTTACACCAGTCCTGGTTCTTTTCCAGGTTTATCACCGTATCATACCGACCGGAAACGAATCCGGGGGGGATTTCGTTCGGCGTATCCGCCAGTATCAATTGATCGATCAGGTGATTACCCCCCAAGAGATCCAACGCTTTGTGGGCCGTGATCCAGGTGACGTATTCCCCTCGGTATTCCTCCAGCAGACATGTACAGCGAAACACGTCGCCGTAACTGACCATCGGCGAAAGATTGTGATCGCAAATCTCTGAAAATCCATGCTTTATGATTAATACCGACTTCTTCGGCATCCGGGTTTTCCTTTGAGTGCCATCCTGGTCCAGGCGTATCTGCCGCCAATTCCTTACTCGCTAACTTCGGTATCGGAAAATTCAGACAGGCTCGTCCAGAATATGCCGAAAATAGTTATCGGTCCCAGTTTGCTCCTGTCGAAAGGAAAATCTTCAGTTTTCGCCAATTCTTTCGTTATTACGACCAGAAATATGCCGATTCTTGCCATAAGGATTTATCGGATGACATTCCGATACGTAGAGGCGATCCCATGGGGTCGCCCCTTAAATGATGGGTGGCAGCCACCGAGATCCGTAGGGTAGGTTCTGCCTACCATATTAGAATTTAGGATTTCATAGGAAATTTAGAGGTATCCGTTGACTCAATTAACGCTTGAAAACAACCGCCTCACCGGCAACCTTACCGCCCGACTGGTATCGATCCAACGCTGCCACGGCCTGGGAAACGTCATCTGCCTGCTGCCGGCACTGGATTACCTGCATTCTCTCGGCTGCGAGGTTCAGGTAATCACGAATCCGCTGTGGACGCACGCCTTTTCCCGATTGCGCCCGGATTATCGTTGGATTGCCGAAATCAGCGCTACCGATAATGACATAATTAATCTGGATGAAATGACCAGGCATAAGCGACCTACTGAACACCGCATTGACGAATTTGCTCGTTTATTGAATATCGAGACGCCTCTCCCTTCGCCGCAACTGACGATTCCTCAACTGTGGCGTAAACCATTCGAACATCTAACCGGCGGTATCGTCTTTGCCCCAGAAGGCGGGCATCCTTCCCGCAGTTGGCCGATGGAAAAAGCCGCTCAGTTGAAGACAGCTTTACCTCAACATAAACTCATCCTGGTCGGTACGAATCCGGAACCGGTTATTCCCTGTGATTTGGATACACGCGGCCAATTGGAATTGCACGAATTGTTCGGCCTGCTCGCCGTGGCCCATACGGTGATTACGATGGATTCCGGCGTGCTGCACCTTGCCGCCGCGCTACAGATACCTACTGTAGCCGTCTTCGGCGGCATGAATCCCCAGTACCGTGTTCGGCCGGATCAGAACGTGGTGGTGCTGCAAACGGATTTACCCTGCTGCCCCTGTAGTAAAAACGAAACCTGCTTCGACCAATTTGATTGTATCCAGGCGGCCACCCCGCAGGATCTCAGCAACGCCATTCCACTTGCCCAAAAAACCAACCAACGAATCCTTCTGACAATCCCCAAAACGTAATACCATATCGCAAGCGTGCCACGGCTGTGTCAGCCCTGTTGTATTTATGGTGGGCCAATAGCACAAATAAAAAATGGAGCGGGGCACAAAGAAGATTGGCGCTCCGGAAATCCGGATTGGCATACTTTACCAGTATATATCCTGACGCCCCGGGACATTGATCTTCACACCCGGTACTTGGATTACGTACTCTCCGCTCCAATAACAATTATGCCACAAAAAATGAAAAAAGCAAATTAAAATGGAGGGTTTGCCGTTTCGGGTGTCATGCCCACGCTTGTCGTGGGCATGCGTTGGGTTCTTTTTTACGAATCCTGTTTGTTTGGAAAATTCGGATTTTGATAATTTGAATTGGTTTAGGATTTCGGATTTAGTGCTTAGGATTTGCTGGCGGCCTTCAGGCCGCGCCGTGTTATCCGCGTTCTATGCTGACGGCACTTGACCTCGATACGCCCGATGATTGATATCGATATGTTTCTTCCAGATTGTTTCCGGATCCAAAGCCGACGCTCGACGGGCCCGTTTTTCTTTCGACGGCGGTGACGATAAGCACGTACGAATCGCAGCGGCCACCGCTTGAGGATCGCGCGGCCGAACGCAATAACATCCCAGCGATTCCAACTCCGCATCGGTGTAATAGCGCCGATTGCGCGTCGTCACTACCGGCAGGTGCGCCAGGATGCCGGTCAGTATCGAAGTATTCCGCAGATCCGCCCCTCGCTGCGGAAGGCTGACAAACACGTCCCCCGCCGCCAAGCCGTCCGCAATTTGTTCCGGGCTGGCAAATCCCGTCCAGATCACCCGATCCGCTAATCCCAGTCTCTGCGCCAACGCACGGCATTGCTTATTATAATCTTCCGCGCCCGCAAACGCGCCTCCCAGTATCAAGCCATAAATACTCGGGATATCCTTTCGCAGAACAGCCATAGCACGGAGAATCACATCTACATTCCGTTCCGGATGAATAAATCCAAAATGCACTGCACAGACCGCCTCGTTCGGAATTCCTAATACCTGTCGTGAACGTTTTTTTTGTTCCGCACTCGCTCGATGTAAAGAAATATGTGAACTGACCGGCGCCCGATAAAGTTTACTGCGGGAGATCCCCTGCGCAAGTACCGCCTGCTCGTCCCGCGCATTGGATACGACCACAGCGTCCGCCGCCACGAAAAGCGGATAATAACGCCAACGAAACAGGGGATCGCCGATGGCGATGTCATGCTGCATTACCACCAGGCGAACCTGTGGCGCCAACATCTTCAATAACGGCCCTGCCGCCGACATCGTAAACGACCGCAGCCCGGAATATTTCACGGTGGGATTTTGAATATGCACGACGTCCGGATTCTGTGAAAGGATCTCCCGACATATCGAATAGGCCTTCGTTGCTCGCCATTGGCGAATTCGCGGATACACCGTATATCCCTGGGCGACGCGGGTATCCACTGCCGGATCGTCGGAGGTGAGTACGCCTACCTCATATTCACCGATCTGAACGGCCCCTTCCGCAATGATCTTAACGTGTCCGGACACGCCGCACCGTATCTCTGGAAAGCTGCCCGACACGATCAATAAGCGCGGCTTCTGCGACATCCCTGTCGAATCCTATAAAGTAAATTTCTATCCACTATCTTTCCAGGGCAACTGGCGCCAGTATTTCGGTCCCTCATTTTGCTGTGGCCTGCCGGGAGTGGATCGCCCCTGCGTTACGTATTGTTTTAACAGAGCGCGCAATTCCTCAACTACCTCCGGGCGCCGGCTATATACATTCTGCTGCTCTTTCGGGTCCGTCTCCAGGTCATAGAGTTGCACGGGGGGCAATCCCAGCTTTACCGCTTGTTGTCCTCGCGGCGCACTCCAGCCGCCCGAACCGGCGCAAAACTCTACTTTCCATTTACCCTTGCGGACCGCAAAATACCCGTTACTCGAATGACACACGATCGCCTCGCGACGAGACGGCGCGATCGTTCGTCCCTGCAAAAGAGGTAATAAGCTGACACTGTCTTCTGCCGCAGTATCCGGCAGGGAAAAACCCACGATCTCCGCCGCGGTCGCCATGAAATCAACCAGCGTAATCGCCTCGCCACAACTGCTTCCCGGTTGAATCACGCCGGGCCAACGCGCCATAAAAGGCACCCGATGGCCCCCCTCCCAAATGTCTGCTTTGTGACCCCGCCAGTGTTCTCGCAGATGAACGTTTTTCTCCTCCAACTCGTCAAATTTGCATTTGGGAGAGGTGCCGTTGTCGGCGGCAAAAATCAACAACGTATTGTCCGATAGACCCTGTCGTTCCAGGGCGCCCATAATTTGCCCTACGCACCAGTCCGTTTCGATGATGAAGTCGGCATACTTGCTCACCCCGCTTTTACCCTGGAACGGCGGGGATGGATTGATCGGAGTATGCGGAGAGGTCATCGCAAAATATAGAAAAAAAGGTTGTTTGGTTTTAGACCGCTCCGAAATGTAATCCACGCATTGTTGCGTTATCGTGGGCAGCACGTTCTCAAACTGCCAACCGGGCAGCGCCGGGCCGGCAGATACCCCGTTGGCCGCGTCCGCTTTCATGGTGTCGGTGGGATTGCCCTGCACCCGATCGTTTTGTATCCAGACATAAGGAGGCCAGTTCGGCACGTCGTCGCCGAAGTAAGTATCGAATCCTCGTTCCGTGGGACCGCCCGTCAACGACTGGGAAAAATCGATTTCTTTCTTCTGCGTCGTAGCAGCGCCGTTGGCATCGCGCCAGTGCCATCCCAGATGCCATTTGCCGATACAGGCCGTATGATAACCGGACCGCTGAAGCATCTTACCCACCGTGAGACGGTCTTTGGCGATCAGCGGGGGCTGCCATTTTCCTACGATTCCCGCTTTCATCCGGGTACGCCAGGAGTACCGCCCCGTCAATACCCCGTATCGTGTCGGCGAGCAAACCGCGGAACCGGAGTGGGCATCGGTAAACGTCATGCCTTGTTTGCTGAGCCGGTTGAGAAAAGGAGTGGAAATTCCGCATTCGGTATTTAAGGCGCTGACCGAATCGATCCCCATATCGTCGGCCAGAATGTAAACAATATTCGGCTTCGTCTTTCGTTTGCCCTCGGCGCCGAACGAGTGAGCCGGAGAAACCATCGACGCCCCGAATAGAATTCCACAGCTCTCCTGCAAAAATTGCCTGCGGGTGAAATTCATTTCTTGATTCCTTTTCTGGATATGGTTGTATTTCACATTCTGTAATTACTTAACTAGAGCGCATAGGAAATTGTATTTATATCATACCTGACAATGTGCCACGGCCATCTTGGCCATATTTTCGTTATTTGCTCATTCGGAAACCGGCATGGCCGAAACGGCCATGGCACTCTTACGGTGTCCCGTCAATGGCGTATTCCCTTTTACCTTTTTCCTTGTATATTTTGCATTTTATGTTTTTCTATGTGTTCCTATCTGCTATCCGATATTCACTAATTCCTCCCGTTGGGTGGCACCGCCACCTGCTGTGACGAGCGCAGCACTGTGAGAGCAAGTCCGCGAGCTTGGGGGTGGTCGATCTCGTTGTCACATGTTTATTATTCGTCATTCCTCATTCGCCATTGATTCGTCATTCTGATTTCGTTATTTGTCATTTCCTCTGCAGCGCCTTATCCGCTATATCCTTACGATAATACGCCCCCTCCCATTCGATACAACTCACCGCTTCGTACGCCTTCTTTTGCGCTTCGGCAACCGTGGCGCCCAGCGCAGTAACGCCCAGCACTCGTCCCCCGCTGTTGACTAATTTGCCGTCCTGCATCGCCGTACCGGCGTGAAACACCTTGACATCGCCAATCTTTTCCGCGGATTCGATACCGGTGATTTCTTTCCCTTTCTCATAGCTGCCCGGATAGCCCCCCGAGGCCATCACTACGCACACCGCCGGCCGCGGATCCCATTCTATACTTACTTCATCCAGTTTACCCTCACACACCGCCAGCATTACTTCCAGCAGATCGTTCTGCATACGCATCAGGATCGGCTGCGTTTCCGGATCGCCGAACCGAACGTTGAATTCCAGCACCTTGGGCCCGCCCGCCGTTACCATCACGCCGGCATACAATACCCCCCGATATGGTGTGCCGTGCCGATTCATCCCGTCCACCACCGGTACCAGCACCTCCCGCTCGATTTGGCTCATCAATTTATCCGTTACCACCGGCGCCGGGGAATAGGCGCCCATCCCGCCGGTATTCGGACCGGTATCCCCGTCGCCGATTGGCTTGTGATCCTGCGATGATTCCATCACGTAAATATTCCGCCCATCCACAAACGCCAGGATCGACGCCTCCTCGCCGATCAGTTTTTCCTCCACGATAACGCTGTCGCCGGCTTCCCCGAAAATCCGCTCGTTCATGATCTTTTCCGCCGCTAGGATCGCATCCGCCGGATCATCACAGACAAACACCCCCTTTCCCTTGGCCAGACCCGTTGCTTTGACCACCAGCGCTGATTCCCGCGACGCGATATAAGCCTTGGCGTCCTGGAAATTATCGAACGTCCGACCCTCCGCGTTCGGAACCGCATTGGCATGCATTACCTTCTTGGAAAATGCCTTATCCGCCTCCAGCGCCGCTGCGCCCTGCTCCGGACCAAACGCCCGGATCCCCGCCTCCCGCGCCGCGTCCACCAATCCAAGAGCCAAAGCATCCTCTGGGCCCACCACGATCAATCCTACCTCCTGCTGACGGGCAAATTTCACCAGTCCGGCTATATCGTTGTCCGCAATCTCTATATTCTCACCCACCTGGCCCGTCCCGGGATTACCCGGTGCGATATATAACTTCTTTAATAACTTCGACTTGGACAACTTCCACGCCAACGCATGTTCTCGTCCGCCGCTTCCTGCCAACAGTACCTTCATTATGCTACCTCATGTTTCGTAAAATATCCTTCCACCATCAAAAACTATCGATTTGGTAATTTTAATTGGTATATTCGCTTTTTGCTATTTGATTTTTAATATTACTCCTATGTGAATTAATCCTTTTGGTTGCGATGGGTGGCACCGCCAAGCGAGTCCGCGAGCTTGGGGGTGGTCTGTTTTACATTTTTCATTGTTTATTTTACATTTTATATTTTCCCCGGGTGGCAGCCACCGAGCTCGCGAGGTGGATGGCGGTAATCATAGTTAACATCTGTCTGTCTGGATCATTTGAATTTCTAGCATTAAAATTTGTTTCGGATTTAGGATTTAGTGCTTAGGATTTGGGTGCACCGCCTGACATTTCGGACAAAAATGTGTACTCCGCCCTCCTATCCGAATCCGCTCTATTGGCGCCCTGCATCTCCGACAGGGCTCTCCCGTTCGTCGATATACCTTCAACATCTTACGAAACCTGCCCATATCGCCGTACGCATTGCGAAAATCGCTGAAGGTTGTGCCCCCGTGAGCAATTGCTTTGCGAATCACAGTTCGTATGGATTTTCTTAAGTCATTGGCTTGGATACTATTAAGTTCACTTGCCGGCGTACCGGGGTATATCCTCGCTTGAAATAGTGATTCGTCCGCATAAATATTCCCCAGTCCGGCAATCTTGGACTGATCCAGCAGCAGACTCTTGATGGGACGCATACTTTTTAATAAAGCATGAAATTCCTTGACCTTAATAGAATTCGGTTCCGGTCCCAGTTGCCCCAGCCCGGATTCTTCCATCACAGCATCAAAATTATCATGCATAAGCCCCTCCAGAAACCAGATCCTGCCGAATCTTCGTACGTCCAAATACCATAAGTATTTATTACGATTGAATTTAATATGGAAACGAATGTGCTTTTGTTTCACTTCTTCCGGCTTTGACAATAGAAATTTCCCCGTCATACCCAACTGCACTAGAATTGCTAAATCCTTATTGGTAAATAGGATAAGTCGTTTCGCCCGTCGCGAAACTTTCGTAATCCGTCCTCCCGCTAATTGTCGCGCCGCCTTTCGCCAACTTCGTCGATATCTCCCCTTAACGATTATCGGATTCCCTATCGCCAATTCTCGGATCCGCAGACCGACAATCTCGTTTCTGAGACCCTCAGCGATATTCTCCACTTCCGGTAATTCCGGCAACGTCTATCCTCCCAATTTCCGCGATTGTTTTAATCGAGTGGCACAGCCGTTGGGGCCGTGTAATTCCCTCAATTGTAACAAAGTAAATTGTCTTGTTCTACGGATAATAATGAGTAAAACGTCGCAGTGCCATTTTGACGCCTTTCTTCGTTTGGCCCTGGTTATGTATCAGAGTGATCCCGCCCAGGCAAGATCCGCTGCCACCGTAGCCTCGGCCTCTGCCTGCAAGTATGCGGTTACCGGTTCCGATTCCCTAAAACAAAAATCCCTGGAGTATTTGCAAAAAGCCAGAGAGTTGTCACACCCCGACGATCTGGACTTTCGGGAATACGAGCAACGTATCCTCTATAGGCTCTATGCGCGCGAAGTGATTACAAGTAAACAATTTTATGAAAAATTCCCTGACGGCTGGAAACCGCCCGAAAAGGAGTAAGTCCTGTGATTCCCGGTTTTTTAATTGCGATCGTTACGTTCCCTGGTGTGATTATGCACGAAATCGCTCATATGCTCTTTTGTAAACTGCGGAGAGTGGCGGTATCTTGCCAACGTCTTATCGATGATTTGGTTTGACTTAATTTATGGTGTGGCTCTCGGCCTCGGTTTACCTGCCTTCATTTTGCGATGATTTGTTAGCTCCGGCTGCGGAAAGAATCTCACCCCTGCGCAGGTAGGGGGCCACAATTCCGATTGGGCGCTTAAAACCGAATAAAAAACGTATAATGTTTCATACAATACAACGTCGTTTGGGGGCTTCCCGTAAAAAAGAATCTGGGTATCGTTTTTGCCTGCGGGTAGCCCAAAAAGCAAAAAACGCACTCTGCGAATCAAAATAAATCGCAGAAAGAAGCATAACATTCATAAGCAATTTTATCTTTTGGATTGTGGCTTTTAGGGTACGCTGGGCATATCATAGCTTTTATTGACGTTGAGTAGGGCCCGATAAGCAGAATCAAATCCGTCTATTATAGTTATTATATATACATATATACTATATATCCATATCACGCTTCCTCCTTATTGCGACCCGACAGCCCTTCGTCATATCATGTATTTCATTGGTTTCGAAATTTTTTGGCTCAGTTCGTAAAATCGGTTTGTCTAATTGCATCGCCTACCTCCAACGAAGCTGGAGTGTTTCGCGTTGAGACCGCCGATGCCTCCATGGTACTCGGATCGTAGTAGATCCACACCAATAGTATTATCAATACGATATCCATCAATTACTAATTGTTGAGTATTTTAGTGCTGGATAAATCGATAATTTCAAGGACATTAAAAAGCATTACCTTTTTATGATTACCGACTTGTACCGATGAGATCCTGGTTAAATAAATATGTTATGCAGATAATAACTGTACAATGTTCCACGTGGAACAATTTAAAAACCAGGAATATTATCTAAATGTAAACCTACACTTCAACTTTGAGATAACCTATGAAAATCAAAATCTTACCCATTAAAAATTGCAGAATTTTGCACATTATTATTGAAATATTAGCCAGAAAACGATTTGGAGTAAAAGTACCATAAAATCAGAATGGCTTCGTTTCTATAGTACGCATTTTTCATAAAAATAGTATGTAAACTATTATGAATAAATGTTTTATAGAAATTGTTCCACGTGGAACATTACTAATTTTCACCATTTTACTAATGCTTAAAAATCCTGAACGAAGTTAAATCGATTCTCTTTTCCTGGCAGATATTCTTGTCGGGAACAAATGACCGTCTGAACACGTATATCTTGAAACTTGGGATATATTCTCTTATGAATATGATGAAAACGGGATATTTAAAGTTAATTCATGTAGTACACATTTTCTCCCTTCACCAACATCTCACAAATATATGGGTTAATACTTCCTGTTCTGAATTGTTCCACGTGGAACATTAGTTCTGTTTATTTAGTGACTTATGCTATATAAATAAATTGTTCCTATTTTCTCTGGAAAATTTATGAAAAAAAAGTATATTGAATTTGCAATATGCTGAAAATAGATGTATAATAATACTTATAGTATGTTGTATATATAACAATATTATATGGGATTATTTTTTATGAAAGAAGCTAAAAAAAGACTGGGCAAAGGATTAAGCACTTTATTATCGGACTCTCGCATGCGCGATTTCGATCAGACCAAGTCCGTAGGAGTTTCAGAACACCCTACTGGAATTACCGATCGCCTGACGGCGGGAGTGACGGTTTCTAATCTGCCGGTGGATAAGGTTCTACAAAATCCTCATCAACCGCGGCAGAATTGGAACGAACCAAAACTATTGGAGTTGGCGGAATCGATCAAGCAAAATGGTTTGATACAACCGATCCTGGTGCGGCAAATGGGAGATAGTTACCAGCTTATCGCCGGCGAGCGCCGTCTGCGGGCGATGCAGATAGCCGGTAAAAATACCATACCGGCGATTATCCGTCATGCCACCGAAGAACAAATGATCGAATGGGCCCTGATCGAAAATATCCATCGCGCCGACCTGAATCCCATAGAACGAGCCCGGGCCTACGATCATTATTTGAAAACCTTCAAACTGAATCAGGAAGAAGTGGCTGCCCGTTTAGGAGAGGAGCGGGCCACGGTTGCGAATTATGTGCGACTGCTGGATTTGACCAACGAGGAGCAAAAGCTCGTTGCGGAGGAGACGCTCTCGGTAGGGCACGCCAAAGCGTTACTGGGAATACCCGATATCAAACAGCGAGTGGAATTTGCCAAGGTAGTGGCTCTGCAGAAATATTCCGTACGCGAAACGGAGCGACGCATTCAGGAAATTAAAAAGCCGACTGCGGCCCATAAAAAAGAATCGAAGCCACATATAACCAATCTGGAAGAGGAGTTCACCCGCGCATTAGGGACCAGGGTAACCATCAAAACCATCGGCAGACGAGGCCATCGAGGCAAAATAATTATTGATTTTTACAATCTGGATGATTTTGATCGTATAAAAGAACGACTGCAAATATAGATCAATAGCAATTTTCTTTACGATATGAATAAGGACGACTCGTCGTCCTTATTTCTTTTCCAGGGCGTAGAGGGTTTTGTTGGTAGCGACATAGAGGACGCCGTTGGCGGCGACGGGGGTGGCGGAAATAGGGCTGTCGAGTTTGATGGAGTGGAGGAGCTTTTTGGTTTTCGAGGCTGCGAGGATCCAGAATTGGCCGCGTCGAGTGCCGACATAGACTTTGCCGTCGGCGACGAGCGTGGAAGACCACATGTCATCGCCGGCGTCGTGGGTCCAGTAGCCGTTACCGGTTTCGGCGTCGAGGCAGTGGATGAGTCCGCCGCAATCGGAGATAAAGACCAGGCCATTATAGATCGAAGGGGTGGAGCAGCAGTGCCGGCTGAGTTCGTAGGAAAAGATTTGTCCGGTTTTAGTGATGTCGCCGGTCTGGGCGGCGTCGATGCATTTTAGCCAGGTTTGATGTTTTCCCCACCAGATATCGCCGCCCACCGCAACGTAGATGCGATTCTTATAAAATACGGGCATGCCTTTAATGTTGCTGGGGCTTACTTTGCGGTTACGGATGTATTGATGGACGTTTTCCTTGGGCGCTTCGGGATCGCAATCGAATTTCCAGACGCATTTGAGTTTTAATACGGTTCCTTCAGGGGGCATCTCGGCGAGAGCTTGGAAGGCATAGACGACGCCGTCGCCGCCGCCCAGGAAGATAAGGATTTGGCCGTTGACTTCGCCCAGGGCCGGCGAGGACCACGTGCTGTGAAAAATCCGTGGACCGATGCCTTCGTAATCCCGAGCGACGAGTCGTCCGGTGAGTTTATCGAGCACGATCAGACTCGGACCGTCGGGCCTAGGGACGCCGGAGTGGGTGTTATTCAGACCGTTGCTGGTATTGAGGTAGAGGAAACGACCGTACAGGAGGATGGAGCTATGCGAGGCGTCGTGGGGATAGATACCGGCCTGACTGGGTTTATCGAAGAGCCAGAGAATGTCGGCGTCTAACTCAGTTGGTTCCACCGGAGGCTTATCATGCGGCGCCATGTGTCGCGCTTCGTCGAGATAGGGTCCGTCATTGCCATTGGTCATCCCGTGTAAGTCGAGACAGAGAATTTCACTGCGATTGGTATCCACGTAGATGCGTTCGCCGTCGAGGGTAGGCGGCGAGACGATACCGCCGCGAGGCCAATCGAGGTAAGGATCCGGCGGCCCGGACAGCGGCACCAGCTTGGGCACGACGAGCTGCCAGATGAGATGACCGTCTTTTTCATCGAGACAGAACATGATGCCGCGATCGCCCTTATGCCGCGGATCGCGCGGCCGGACGTTGTTGGTGCCGATATAGATCCTGCCGTCCGCGATGGCGGGAGTGGCGTAGGTCTCGGTGCCCAGGGGAACGATCCATTTGATATTCTTGCCGGTCTTCGGATCGAAGGTATCGGGCAGATTGGTTTCGGGCGAGATTTGGTTGCGGGTATATTGTTGGCCCCACTGCCGAACGTCGGCGGCAGGAACCGGAACGATCCAGATTGCGATAAAGAATATACATAATCCTTGGATTTGATTTTTTCGTAAATGCATGGTAAACTCTAAATCCTAATATCGAAATCCTAAAC
>CAZNQT010000035.1:0-17221 GCA_964574885.1 uncultured Pirellulales bacterium | reverse complement strand
GGTATTATATTCGCGTGGACCGTGTGAATTACGATGATGAAGCCCCCTGGCCGACGGCGCCGGACGGCTCGGATGATTACGTACTTGAGCGCATAGATGAAACCATGTATGGTAACGACGTCATCAACTGGCAGGCCGACGCGCCTACGCCGGGCCGGGATAACGATAGTGAATAACAGGATGAATAAGAATGTCAAAACTCAAGCAACGACAATCGCGAAGAAAGTTTTTGCAGAACACAGCGATAGCGTTTGGGGCAGCCAGTGTTGCGCCGTGGTTCGTACCAAGCGAAGTGTTGGGCAAGAATGGTAAAGTGGCGCCGAGCAATCGAATTACGATTGGCATGATCGGGATGGGACGTCAGGCGCTGTATGCCAATACGAATCCTTTCCTGCAATCGAAAGACTGTCAAGTGGTAGCGGTGTGTGACGTTGACAAGTGGCGACTGGATAACGCCAAGAAAAAAGTGAATGAGTTTTACATGAACAGTGATTGCCAGGCCTATGCCGACTGGCGTGAAATCATTGCCCGGGACGATATTGATGCGATTATGAATTCCACGGCCGATCATTGGCATGTACCGATTTCCCTGGCGGCGGTTCGTAAAGGCAAACATGTCAGTTGTGAAAAGCCACTTACCCTTTCGTTTGAAGAAGGACGTGTGCTGGCCGATGCTGCCAGGAAACATGGAGTTGTGTTTCGGACCGATAGTGAATGTCGTTCCGATCCTTATATGCACAAAACCGCGGAACTTGCTTACAACGGGTATCTGGGAACCATCAAGCGCATTGAGGTGGGCGTGCCGGCCGGGGATGTAGCCGGGGGCAATCCCAAACCGATGGAGGCGCCGGAGGAATTGGATTACGATATGTGGGTGGGTCCTGCGCCGATGAAGCCTTATACGGTGGACCGTGTCCACCCGCGTCATTCCTATAAACGCCCCGGCTGGATGCGTTGTCGCGATACCTGCGAAGGGATGATAACCAACTGGGGCACTCATCTATTGGACGTGGCCCAACAGCTCAACAAAACGGAACGTACCGGGCCGGTATCGGTCGAAGGGACGGGGAAGTATCCTGAGCCGGGATCGGGACTGTGGAACGTACTGACGGAATTTCGTGTGCAGTATAAATATGCCAAAGGAGTGATACTGGATTATCTGATCGATGTACCCTATCTTCGGGTGGAAGGGGAGGAAGGATGGATCCAGGCACACTGGCACAGCAAGGGCGGGCTTACAGCGCATGACAAATCTATCTTTCGGACGAAGTTTAAAGAATCGGATACCCGACTGCCCCAGCGAATGGATAAGGAGGATTTTATCTACGCGATCAAGAACCGGTGTAACACGATGGCCGACGCCGAAGTAGGGCATCGCACGTGTTCCATAGGACAACTGGGGCATATTGCGATTCAGGTCGGCCGGAAACTGCAATGGGATCCGGACCGAGAAGTTTTCGCGAACGATGAGAAAGCAAATCGGCTCCTCCATCGGCCGATGCGGAGTCCGTGGCATTTATAAAAAAGCGGTCAGTCCGTCTGCGGAAATGGAATGGCGCTGGTTTTCATATCTCCTCTATATTCGTAGGGATAAGCAATCACTATCGGCAAACCACGGTATGATTTCCGGAACCGATCGGATCGATGAAACGCAAAGAACCGTCTTGCTGGGGAGTAATCGGGATGCCATCGAGGGTAATGTTTGTATAGCCGGCGCAATTTTTCGGAAGTACGAATTTAGCCGTCATATTTGCCGGGATACCCAGTTGGAACGTACAGTCAATTGCCTGCCTGACCATCGAAACGGAAATCGTCCCGCGGATCGAGGGGATGTGGGCCTGAAATTGATTCAGCGTCGCTGGCTGAGGATGAATCAACGCTTTGGCAAATCCGGCCTCCAGCGGACGAATGCCGGCGACAAAGCGAGGAATAATATTCGCCGGCGCCGCCCCCCAGGCGTGGTTCCAGTCTAAATTCGGTTTAAAGGCGATCCCCCAGGCTTCCATGCTGATCGTCGAACCTTCCCGCATCATATTCACCCAGCTTCGAGGGCTATCAGAGGTCATCAATGCGAAAGCAGCCTCTTCTTCACCGGCCAGATATAACGCTTCCAGCAGATACTGGGCCCCATAGACGCTGCATGCCATCTGTTTCGATATAACGAAATTAACTATGGTTTGTTTTTTATCCTCCGGCGCCAGGCCGAACGCCAGGGGGAACATATTCGCGTGCAGCGCCGAGTGAGTGGCGCCCTCGCCGTCAACATACAGCCCTGTCCCGTCATTAAACAGCACATCCTGGAACGACTGATATACTTGCGTTGCATCCTGCTCGAATTGCTGAGCATCGGCTGTCTGACCGACGATCTCGGCAATCTGTTTCATCAGGTTCAGCGTATGATAATAAAACGCATTTACGACGGTGTTCACCGGTCGGAACACATAGCCATCCCGCTCCCCGCTGGGCCAATCCACGATATCTCTCAGACTGTCGGTATCTAAAAGGCCGTCTTCGCGGGCATATTGCTGCAGGAGCTTACTGTTTTTCAGCGTGCTGTAATTTTCCACCAGAGATTCACGGTTACCGGTATAAAGATAATCCGCCCAGGCCATCATAATGGAATGCTGTTTCCACTCCGTCGGCCACGTGGAATGAGACAGCAGGTACTCATGCGAATAGCGAGCCAGGCTGAACTCACGGTCCACGCTGTAGTGGCAAAGCTGGTTGATATAGGCGTCGGCTTCGTACGGCGTTCGTTCGCGGTCGCCATCGACATAGACCGCACAGAAACTCGTCGGTTTGATACTGTATTTACAGAGTTCCCACACGTCATTCAAAGTTTGATTGTCGCACTGAAAGGAGGCGGCGTTGTCATCATAGGGATAGTGGACCGACATCTGGCGAACATCCGCTGGAGAAACGGTATAGGGACAATTCACCATTTCGACATAGCGAAACGGAGCAATTCGCCCGAATTCCGACGGAATGGGAATCCCCGTGGTAGTGCCCGGCGGATGGATTTCGTATTCCGAGGAACCGTCGAGGGTTACCGTCGTTTGGTAATAGCGTATCGTACCGCCGGGACTGCGGTCCACGACGCCGTTTTCCAGTTTCTCGCCAAAATGAAATTCAATATTCTCGCCCAGAGGTTGTTCGGGTGCGGACATCTGGACAAGCGTGGTATCCGCTGTGCCCATACGGAGTAACATCCGAGGGGGACGCCAGCGAATATAACCAAAGGCATCTTTACCGAAATCGATCAAGAAGCGCCCATCCTCTATTTTCGTCACATTGACAGGCGATACCTCACTCGTTTGTTGTTTATACCGGGCCGTATTATATCCCGATAAGGAAGAACCGGTTTTAATTTCCTGGATGGCGGACCAAGTTGAAGCCTCGTCCAGTTTATCCCAGACACGAACTTTCCAGAAATAGGATTGATTTGTGCTTAAAGCGGAACCGCCGTACGAAATATTCAATGACTGGGCGCCGGTCGTCTTGCCGCTATCCCATTTATCAGGATTATTCTGCTCCAGCAAAGCAGAGCTGGTAGCCACCATAATCTGATATGCCGATTGGGTATTGTCATTGACATTCGAGTTGACGATCCAACCGAATTCAGGAGTTGCATCCCCGATGGTGGTTATTTCCGGTTGGGCGAGCAATTCACACAATAGCCCCGAGGGGGCAGGACCCGCCAAAGCAACGCCTGCGAACAGGAAAATAAACCACAAAATTAAACTAACTCTCCTAACGGATTTGAGATGCAGATTATACATTTTTAATACCCATCTTTTCTAGGGAGACTCAGGATACCATCCCTGCGCCAACCAAGCGGAACCCAGTACGGCAAAATCGTAATTATTCACTTTACCGTCCGGCGCGCCGGTAGGGCCCGTCAGGTCATATTGGGTATCCAGGCCCAAATATGCAAGAGCAAATGCCGATAAATCGTACAGGTCCACGAAACAATCCGGTTCTCCCTCTGGTCCCGACCAGTCGCAATACTCCTTATTCCACCAAAGGCAGGATTTTAAACCGGTAAATTCATGTCGAATATCGGCTACCTCATAATCATCTAACGCATAATTATAAATTCGAATATCATCCATATACCCGTCGAAACTACCCTGCCCGGCTTGCCCGCTGCCGAGGTATAATATGGCGGTAGTATCCGACGGCAGTTGCCATACCGTTTCACCCTGAAGCACACCGTCCAGATACAACTTGGCCGTATTCCCATTAAAAACAGCGCAAATATGCTGCCACGTGTCGTTCGCCGTTAAGCCGTCTTCAACCTGAATCGAAGCGCCGTTATCGGAAATCATCACTAAATCATCGCTCGGCAATGCCTCTTCCTGCCAGTTGGCCCAATAGGACAGGGAAAACTCCCCGGTGTATTCTCCAGGATTTATTGGTTCTCGTTGCGCCCAGCCGCTGTCTGTACGGATATATACGGCTCCATTTTCGGTCCCATCCGCTCCGGCTACAAAGATAACGCTGCCCTCGGCAAGCGCATCCCTGCCTCCTATAATATCCTTGTAATGGGCGCCGTCGTAATCGACTTGATCCAGTGTCCAGTGCGCCCAAAGGCCCTTCACGCGTAACAGAGCCGTATCCGAAGCGACCGGCTGACCCGCTGCATTATCCACGAACGCGTAATAAGCTCCGCTGTCCGAAACGTCGATATCCGCGAGAAGTAAGGTCGCGGTGTATCGCTCGGTCCCGGGATCATACTCCTGCGTCATGGTAATATTGGGGTCCGACTTCTGCAGTTCAATGTCATCCGGTTCTGCCTGCTTGTACCAACGCGTCTGCGGCGTCGTGGTACTGGTAAAGACGATCTCGAAAACAGCGGTCTCGGATTCATTTTTTGTCTGGTCGGCGGGAGGAGTGATGAGTACCGGTGCATCCGGATTGTAGGCAAAAAGCATATCATCCGGCGCCCTTTCAATACTGCTGATTCGCACCTCATCAATCAAGCCTTCGAAGTTTTCCGACGGCGTGCTCCTCGACTCATTACCGAGGGAAAAATCCGGAGCCGCTGTAGGATCTAAATCCGCGTTCAGTTGTGCTTGACCTATTCGGTTGGCCTCCGTAGCGCCGGAATCCAGTTTGGTCCAATACAGCTTCAAATTAGTAGCATCGCCTGGATCGCCATTATAGGTCACGGCCACATGGAACCAGGCGCCGTTTTCATACGCATGGGCGCCGGACGTGGGAATCGCGGCATCTATTGCTTGCCAGGTCCCGGTTAGTTTCTGAAACCTAAGGTCGCCGGTGTTGTTAATCCGGAACTGCCACGCTCTACTGTCGCTTCCGTCTCCACAGATAATCTCCTGATGGTTCACGGAACTAATTTGACTATAATCAACAAGCGGTTTGATAAGGGCCTCAAATGTAAATGCACCGTCGGTTCCGACAAAGTTAGAAACGGCCAGGGGATTATTTACGGCGTCGGCGATATCGTCGGAACCGCCCTGAGTGTTTAACGCGGTGCCAAATCCGGAAACCGAGGCGCTCGTTATGATGGCCCCGTTAACCAGCGTTAAATTGACCGCGCCGCTCGCGGCTTCATCCAACGTGGTCCCATCGAAGTGATATAAATGCAGTGTATCGGCATCTACCTCATAAGGCCCCTGCACCTCCGCCTGGGCAGCTACCGTTAGGCATAAGAGTAAAAATATACAAGTGCTACTCTTCCATCGAGTTCCCATCTATTTCTCCATCCGTATAAGCATATATACTATAATAAATTGCGATTAAAATCAAGGGGTTACGCAGTATCCCTGCCCTTCCCGACGGAATAAATACCTGATTGCCATATAGGGGAATCGTGCCGTAAAAAATGAAAGCGAGGACTCCCTTCCAGGAGCAGCCCGCTCCGTGAATCACAGACAAACAGATTGGCCTTGCCTAATTACTTTCGACGACGTCTCAGTGCCAGAACGCCACCCAGCCCTAACATCGCCAACGTTGCCGGTTCCGGAATGATGGCCAGATTATCGGCGTTACCAAGGACTCCGACAGCACGAACGTCGCTATAGAGACCGATCACGAGCGTATCGCCGGCGCCGAAGACCAAACCGTTACGGTCGGCAATAACCACCCGCGTCGAACCATTGTAGTAGCCCGCCTCGTAATCGTTGTCGGCGTCGCGTAAAATGAACAACGTGTCATAAGCAGACTCGCTGATCGTGCCGCCCTTGAGGTTCATCTCGCTCGTCCCGTTAAAACCGCGGGAGAGCACCTCGCTGCTATTTCGCGCATAAACGCTGATATAATCGTGTCGATTATTAAACTCCGGAGCCAGTCCCACGTACAATCCCAGATCCTGAGACGCGCCATTGTGATCGATTTCCACCTGGAGTTCCTCGCCGACGTTGAGCGTGTATCCACTCTTGATGAAGGCGTATTGCTCGATACCGTCAAAGGCGGTCGTGTTGAGCTGAAGAACCCCGCCCGATGCCTGCCAGGCAGCCGTATTGGAGCCGCCGCCATTAACGTCCAGGATCACCGTGTTCGTGTAATCGCTTACGTCTCCATCCTGGAAATCGTCAATGATTGCCGCCTGAGCGGCTACAGCCATCAAACATACTAAAAACAATATTCTCATTTTTTCCATATTCCATCCTTCCTTCGTACAAAATTTCCTCAAATGAATACATCAACCGACGATGCTCATACCATATACCATCCTCCTTCCTTAAAATCGCTTTACCATTTTCCTTTTCTTATCGTGTATTCACACGGTAAAGGGAACGATTAATCTCCTTTACCGTTTCGGTCGGTTCCTGTGTCGGTATGAGTTTTACGGGTAAATACCGCTGTCCAGCCAGGCGGCGGCAAACTGGGCGAAATCCAGCAGATTCACAACACAATCCGGTGCGCCGTCCGGACCGGTAAAATCGAATTTGGATGCATAGTCCAAAATACAGAACTTGGCATCCGGATATCCCGCCAGGTATAAATCCGCCACTTCCAGATTGCTTAACCGATAATTGTAAATCCGTACGTCATCAATCGCGCCGGTCAACAAATCGACCACGGCGCCGCGATTATTATTAGCGCCGATTAACATCGGATAATCCCAGGGATTAAACTCCGGTACGGCGGTGTAGCTATCCGTGGCGCCGAAGGGCAAACCATCCAGATATAACTGACCGATATCCCCTTTGGCGAACGTTGCCGCAATCAGATGCCACTGACCATCCCCTACCAGGGAGGTCTCCGTAGTGCCGAGCATGTACGGCATTTCCGTATCACCGGTGTTTTGTCGCAGGCGGAAATTGATCCGGGTACCGTCGTTGTCAAACCACGTTTGACATGCGGGGCCGGTTCCATCGTTATGGACGCCCATTACCATGGCGGTAGCGGTAAACGCATCGATGCGAACCCAATAAGAAACGGTACCCATTTCCAGACCGTTGCCGAGACCTTCATGCGGATACGCAGCGGTGGACAGTTCCACATACTGGGTTCCGTCCAATACAATGGCCTGCCCCAGATGGGGAACGCCCGTAATAAAACCTGGCAAGGAGGCGTTCGGATCAATATTTTTCAGGGTTCCGTCGATGCTTCCTGCCGCATCATTGGGATTGCCGTCGAATGGGTAATGCGCCAACAGACGTTTTACGGTCAAACCCGCCAATTCACTTTCGACGGTTCCGGAACTGGAATTGGCGATCGAGCAGTAGTAATACCCTTGATCGGCATTTTCCACGTTGGCAATCTGTAACTCCGTGGAATAGGATTCGTTGCCGAGGTCTGTCACGGTTACGGTAATATCTCCGCTGGTGGTCGCGCCCACGCCTGCCTGTGAAGCCAGTGGATTGGGATCGCCCTCTTTATACCAACTGGCCGTCGGAGTCGAAATGCTGTTAAATCCCGCCTCGAAGGATGCTGATTCGGTGGGAAAAACAGCCGTATCCTCCGGATTTATGATTGCCCCCGGAACCGCTACGATGGTCTTAAAATACCAGATCGGTCCGGTGATCGTATCCGCATCGCTCGGACCGGAATTATTGATACTTTCATCAACGCGCCAGAAATAAATCTTGTCTGTGCTTAAAGTCACGGGATACTCGATGGGATCCGTTGTATCGGTGACTACGATGGGAGAAACACTCGGAAAATTCGGCTCGTCGGCAACCAGATACAAATAATGCTTGGTGACATTCGCCGCTTCTGCCGTATCCCAGGCGAGTTGTGTAGTGGTCGAAGGATCTACGTTCGTTTGTTTATAAGCCGGATTCGGATTTCTCGCCCACGGCGTCGAACTGCGGAACAACATATCATCCGCGGAACGGGCCACGCCGCTGATACGAACTTCGTCGATCAAGCCTTCCCAGTTTTCATTGCCATAGCCGCCGGTGCTGCGCAGTTCGTTGCCCACACAGAACCGTGTCATGTCCGCTCCTTCCAAAGCGGCTACGCCTGTCCAGGATCCGACCTCCGTTGCCGCCGTTGCGCCCGTTGACAATGCCGTCCAGTACGTTTTCAGTTCGTCCGTGGCAGCGTTATAGGTGACGGCCGCATGGTACCATTGACCCACCGTGTACGAAATGGGCTCATCGTAAGATTCTGTGGAACCGGAGAGCGTTTGAAACCGAAGCGTAGTTCCGGTGCTTTCGATCCGGAATTGAAAGCCGCGATCGGTGGGACCTCCGTCATTCTCGCCACAGATAATCTCCATGTGATTGACTAAGGAACCTGCCGCTATATCCGGTCGAACCACCGCCTCAAAGGTAAATGATCCGTCAGCGCCGATAAAATTCGACAGGGCCGATTGATTTTCCATCCCCGTGGCGTCACTAGCCAGGGGACCGGTTGTACTGGCGCCGTTGTCATAGGTACTCAGGTAGCCGTCGCTGATCGTCGCGCCCTGATAAACCGCTAGATCGAAGGTTCCGGCCGAATCTCTTCCGTCATAATCGAAACTGTATAGATGTAGTGTATTCGGATCGACCGGATACGGACCCACTACCATAGCATACGCCGTCGATGCAATACAAAACATTAGGAATGCGGATAATAACGTTCTCATCGTAACACCTCCAAGCAACATTGGAATTTATTTATCCTTCACAATGGACAGGAAAAACCATGAATCCAAAGATAAAAAGAATGAATGCTCGTTCGTGCTGTTTTCCATCCTCCGCATCTGGGTAAATTCACTTTGTAATTGTTATTGTATCTATTTTTGAAATACCGGACATTGCCATATTAGGCAAAATCATTACCATATTGCGCCAATGCCGCTGCGTCCGTACACACAAGCGACTTGTCGATTTACCCATCTACCCATTTACTCATTTACTCACGTACTTTTTTATTTATAATTCTTTCCATGCCCGAATACCTGATACCCATTTTGTTGGTTATGGTGGCTATTATGCTGCTCATCGGCCTTGGGCTGCTCTGGCAACTGTTACGCCGGCAAAACCAGGGGCCCTCCGCCGACGCCCTCCAGCTCATGCAGCAGGAATTGCATCAGACCGGCCAAAAAATGGACGCCAACCTGCAAAATCTGACCTCCCATCTGAGCGAAAGGCTCAGTCAATCTCAACTGCTGGCCCAGGAATCCCAGAAACTGATCACCGAACGATTGGCTACGACTGACAAAACCATAGGCGATCTGAAAGGTCAACTCGGACAACTCAGTCAGGCCACTCAGAATATCCTTCAGGTCGGCACCGATATCCGAAAATTGCAGGACATCCTTCAGGCCCCGAAACTCCGCGGCGGACTCGGCGAATGGACCCTTGAAAATCTGCTCGCCGAAATCCTGCCTACCCAGCACTTTCGATTGCAGCATAAATTCAAGACCGGCGCCATGGTCGATGCCCTCGTGATCCTCGCCAACGGCTCCGTTTCCATCGACGCCAAATTCCCTCTGCCCAACTTCCAGGCCCTGCTCGAAGCCCAGGACGACAACGCCCGCACCAAGGCCCGCAAGGCCTTTCTCCGCGACGTCCGCTCTCACATTGACGCCATTGCCGGTAAATATATCCTGCCGGAAGAAGGGACGCTGGATTTTGCCTTGATGTTCGTACCGGCCGAAAACGTCTATGCCGAACTGCTCACCCCCGAGGGCGATCTGGATATCCCTGCCTATGCCCGCGAGAAACGGGTCGTACCCGTCTCCCCCAATACCTTGTATGCCTACCTGATGGCCATCGCGACCGGTCTGCGCGGTCTGCAAATCGAGAAAAATGCCAAACGCATCTTTGCCCAACTGAGCCAACTCTCCGGCGAATTAACCCTCTTTGCCACCGATTACCTCACCCTCGGCAAACACCTCGCCAACGCTCACGCCAAGTATGATGATTCATCCCGCAAACTTGACCACCTCACCCTCAAGATTCAGCAAATACACGATCACTCCCCCGAGTCCGACCTGGAAACCTGATTAGCTCGGGTTGCAGGAAAGAAAAAAGTGTGCCACGGCTGTGTCAGCCGTGCCGATACGCCGTGCCGGGCGCCATGCTCATCCCGACACGCCGAGATGTGGGTATGCTCTTTATTCGCCATTCGGATTTCGACATTGTTTCGACATTCGAATTTCGTCATTCGTCATTGAAATAAACGTATTGCATGCTTACACGAGCGTAGGCGAGTTTAAGCATGGTCGAATGACCATCACCGTGCAATGGGTTTACGACGGGGCGGTGTACGGGCTGCCACTTCCTGAATGCTCGAAGCGGCAACCTGGATTGGACGAGCGGGAACAGTCTTCTTGCGCCGGATCTCCACCTCTCCGATATGACGAAGTTTACGATAGCGGTTTTCCAGTAAATTCTCGATCTTACAGCGTCTCAGGTCGCGAATCGCCTTACCCAGATACCCTTCGATATAATGCGCCGCTTCGTGCATATTGCGATGGGCGCCGCCGAGGGGTTCGTCGATGATATGATCGGCTACTCCGAGCTTCAGTAAATCTTTGGCGGTCAATTTCAACGCCTCAGCCGCCTGCGCCGTCTGCTCACCGTTGTTCCACAGGATTGCTGCACAGCCTTCCGGGGTGATGACGGAATAGTACGAATATTGCATCATGGCAAACCGATCCCCCACGCCGATCCCCAACGCGCCGCCGGAACCGCCTTCCCCGATGACAATACAAATGATCGGCGTGCGCAGATGGGACATCTCCATCATATTGACGGCGATCGCCTGTGCCTGGCCTCGTTCTTCCGCCCCGATGCCCGGATACGCGCCCGGCGTATCGATGAAACATACGATCGGCAATCCGAATCGCTCCGCCAGCTTCATCTTCTGCAACGCTTTGCGATACCCTTCCGGATGCGCCAGGCCAAAATTACAATTCACTTTCTCCTGCGTTGAACGACCTTTATTGTGACCCACGATCATCACTTTGTCTCGGCCGATTCGACCGAAACCCGTTATCACCGCGCGATCGTCGCCAAAGCACCGATCGCCATGAAGCTCACGAAAATCCTGCACAATCATCTCGAGATAATCTTCCAGGATCGGTCGTTTCGGATGACGCGCCACCTGGACGGTTTCCCACGCCGAGAGATGATGATAAATTTTTTGCGTTAATTGGGTCAGGTGAGTGCGGAGTTGACGGATTTCCGGTGTGTAATCGATCCCCTTGGCTTCCTGCAGGGTTCGGAGTTCGGCAATTTGACTTTCCAGTTCCGCCAGGGGCCTTTCGAAATCCAGGTAATTATTTCCATTCACACCGTGGGCGGCGTTGTTATTCGCGTCCGCAGATTTCATGCGCACTGATTTCCCTTACAGAACAATCCCCAGGCAGCCATTTCCGCTTTGAAAATGCGACCTGGGGTTCGTTGTCGTTATCCTAACCAGAACTCGTATGATAAACCGAACTCCATTTCAGGTTTATTCCCTCCAACAAAACCAAACCGGCAAACGATCGCACATCTGTTTGGCGTTTCCATGATTTTGTCAGATGCCAAAATTAGTCAGGCCGTTTCGCAGTTCAAATTTCATTTACCCTCGAACTACGATAATATTCAAGGTATGTTAGCCTAAACAGGTCGAAAAGACAAGAAAAAATTTGACATTTAGCCGCCGGCTGGATAGCTTGGGAATGGGATTTATGTTAAAACCATGACCGATGTAAGGCTATGAAAATAAACGAATTAGAGAAAGTCTCCCTCCTTGGCTTAGGCCTTCTGGGCGGCTCGTTGGGCCTGGCCCTGAATAGTATCTTTCCCCGTCTCAAGCGGCTGGGTTACAGCCATCGGGCCGTTACACGCAAAAAAGCCTTGGATCTGGGCAGCGTTGATGACATAGTTCCCGACGTTACCGACGCCGTCCGGGATGCGCAATTAGTCATTCTCGCCAGCCCCATCGGCGCCTTCGAATCCCTCATGCAGCAAATCGCTGAGCACCTTCCTCCCGGCTGTATCGTCACGGATGTCGGCAGTACCAAAGTTCTCCCCGTACGCTGGGCCCGCAAATACTTGCACCGAAACGTTCAGTTTCTCGGTTCGCATCCCATGGCCGGCTCCGAACAGCGCGGCGTCGAGTTTGCACGCGCCGACCTCTTCTTCGGCGCTCCCTGCATTCTCACCCCTACGAAACAAACTAAAAAATCGACCATCTCCTTCTTGAAAGAATTCTGGCAGACGCTCGGAATGAGAGTGCAAACAATGACGCCCTCCCGGCATGACCGGGTGTTGGCTCGCATCAGTCATTTACCGCACCTGTTGGCCTCGGCCCTGGTCAACGTCAGCAATTCGCAGGAATTATTGTTGTGCGGTAAGGGATTTCTCGACACCACACGCATTGCCTCCGGACCGCCGAACGTCTGGCGGGATATTATCATGGCCAATACCGCCAATGCCGGCGCCGCTCTTGAAAAGTTGATTAAAGAACTCTCCCAAATGAAATCGGCGCTGGATCGGGAAAATGAAAAAACCATCCTTAAAATGCTTACCAGGGCCCAGGAAAAACGTAATACCCTGGTTACCGAAAAAATGAAACGCAAGGAATTACTGATCGAATGACCCATCGGATTGAAATCTACACGAAGGCACAGTTTCTGGACGTCCACGGTCAGGATATCATGGCCGACATTCACCAGATAGGGTTGACCGCCGTCGAAGCCGTACAGGCCGTGAGACTCTTTCTGCTCCAGGGCGATCTTGATGCGGATTCCCTCCACCGCATCGCCCGCGAATTACTCGTCGATCCCGTCAGCGAGGAATATTGCCTGGGCCGACTCGCCGCGCCCGCCGGTATCGCACCGGCTACGTTAATCGAAGTTCACCTCAAGCCCGGCGTCACCGATCCGGTGGCGGCCTCGACGTTAATGGCCATCAAGGATATGGGACTCCGTCTGGAGAGCGTTCGTACTGCACGCAAGTATGTCATCCTCGGACATCTAAATACCCCACAAAAACAGATAATCGCCCAGAAGGTGCTCGCCAACGATTGTATCGAAGAAGTCCTCTTTGGCGCCGATGCCGAACCTCCTCTGCCTCACGTCCAGCCCTATCAACTGAATATCGTAACGATCCCCATCCGCGATTTGGACGAACCGGCACTACTGGATCTCTCAAATAAGATGGACCTGTTCCTCAACGCCGCCGAAATGCGGACCATTCAGGATTATTTTCGCCGATGGAATCGGGATCCCCGAGACATCGAACTGGAGATGCTCGCCCAGACCTGGAGCGAGCATTGCGTCCATAAAACCTTTCGCGGCGCCATCGAGTTCACCGAAACCGGTAATGGCTCCGAACCTAAAACCACCGTCATCGACAACCTCCTCAAATCCACCATCGCCCGCGCCACCCGTGAGCTCGACAAAGACTGGTGTATCTCGGTGTTCGAGGATAATGCCGGCGTCGTGGACTTCGACGAAGAGTACGCCGTATGTTTCAAGGTGGAAACGCACAATCACCCCTCGGCCATTGAACCCTATGGCGGCGCCGCTACCGGTATTGGCGGTTGTATCCGCGATCCGATGGGCACCGGCCTGGGCGCCAAACCCATCGCCAATACCGATATCTTCTGTTTCGCTCCCCCGGATATGAAAAATAATGAACTCCCGGCCGGCGTCCTCCATCCCCGCCGTGTTATGAAAGGCGTTGTCGCCGGCGTCCGCGATTATGGCAACCGGATGGGCATCCCCACTGTCAACGGCGCTGTACTCTTCGATGATCGCTACCTTGGCAACCCCCTCGTTTATTGCGGCAACATCGGTCTCATGCCCAGGGATATGTGTTTCGGCAAAGCCCAAAGCGGCAATCTCATCATTGTCGTCGGCGGTCGTACCGGTCGCGACGGTATCCACGGCGCCACCTTTAGCAGTGGCGAAATGACCCACGAGCACGAAACTCTCTTTTCCCACGCCGTCCAGATCGGTAATCCCATTACCGAAAAGAAAATGCTCGACACCCTTCTTCAGGCCCGCGATGAAGGATTATACGTTGCCATTACCGATTGCGGCGCCGGCGGACTCAGCAGTGCCGTCGGCGAAATGGGCGAACATCTCGGAGCCGTCGTGGACTTGGAAAAGGTCCCCCTCAAATACCAGGGGCTCAGCTATACCGAAATCTGGATCAGTGAAGCCCAGGAACGTATGGTCATCGCCGTGCCCGAAGAACACCGCGACCGCATCCTGCAAATTTTCGCCGCCGAAAATGTCGAAGCCACCGTCATCGGACACTATACCGACGATAAAAAACTCGTCCTACGCTACGATGGCCAAATCGTCGCCGAACTCGATATGGACTTCCTCCATAACGGTTTGCCGAAATATACCCGCCAGGCCACTTGGCACGCTCCCGAGCTACACGAACCAGACCTGCCGGAAAAAGACGATTACACCGAAGACCTTAAAAACATCCTCGCGGATTTCAACGTCGCCAGTAAAGAATGGGTAATTCGCCAGTACGACCACGAAGTGCAAGGTGGCTCCGCGATCAAACCCCTGGTCGGCGTCGCCAATGACGGACCCGGCGACGCTGCCGTCATTCGACCCCTTCTGGATAAGGATAAGGCCATCGCTGTTGGCTGTGGGATCTGCCCCCGGTTCAGCGATATCGATCCTTATTATATGGCCCTGGCCGCCATCGACGAAGCTATTCGTAACGTCGTCGCCGTCGGCGCCGATCCCAAACGCATTGCTCTCCTCGATAATTTCTGTTGGGGCAACTGCAACAAACCGGATCGCCTCGGCGCCCTCGTCAAAGCCTCCCAGGGCTGTTACGATGCCGCCAAGGCCTTCGGAACTCCTTTTATCTCCGGTAAGGATTCCCTCAATAACGAATTCCAGGCCGCCTCTGGCCAAACCATCAACATCCCCGGCACCCTGCTCATTAGCGCCATGGGTATCGTTGAGGATGTAGCTCAATGTATCACCATGGATCTCAAGCAGCCCGGCAATGCGATTCTCGTCGTCGGAGAAACTAAAAACGAACTCGGCGCTTCCTACTATTACAAATTGTACCACGAACTGGGCGCCAATGCTCCGAAGGTCGATTTACGTACCGCCCCGAAAATCATGACCGCCGTCGCCGAAGCGATTCGCCAGGGACTGATCGTATCCTGCCACGATTGTAGCGAAGGCGGGCTCGCCGCTGCTCTGGCGGAGATGGCCTTTGCCGGCGGACTTGGCGTCCTGGTCCACCTCGCCGATGTGCCCGTCAGCCGAAACGTCACCCGTACCGACCAGATTCTCTTCAGCGAAAGTACTACGCGTTTTCTTATCGAAGTGAACCCGGACCACTTTGGTCGCCTCGCCCAACTGTTCCGCGATTTCCGCTTCGGTGAAATCGGCAAAGTCACCGACGACTCCCGATTAATAATGAAAGGCTTCAGCGGCAAACTCGCCATCGACGCCAACGTCCTCGAATTGAAAGAAGCTTGGCAAGCCCCCCTACGCTGGTAAATAGATCGAATAATTATGCTTTATAAAATCCGTGTAATCTGTGAAATCTGTGGTTTCAAATTATTTGTTTGCGGCCAAAGGCCGTCTCGTGAACTTCGTGGTTTTTTATGAGAGTGAACTTATGGCCCAGGTAAAAGTTATTGTCCTGCGAACCGCCGGTACCAACTGTGACGAAGAAACCTGCCACGCTTTTCAAGTAGCGGGCGCCCAGGCCGACCGGGTGCATGTAAATCGTCTGATCGAGCAGCCGAATCTACTCGCTGGCTATCAGATCCTAACGATCCCCGGCGGCTTTAGCTATGGCGACGATATCGCCGCCGGTAAAATCCTCGCCAACCAGTTGGTCCATCATTTCCGCGACACCGTTAAAGAGTTTATCGACTCTGACAAACTGGTGCTTGGCATTTGCAACGGATTCCAGGTCCTCGTAAAAGCCGGTCTCCTGCCCGCCCTGCCGAACGGTAATTCCAATGGCACCCTACAGCAAACTACGATTACCATGAATGATTCTGGTAAATTCGAAGACCGTTGGGTTTATCTTCAACCCGGTACGGAAAAATGCGTTTTTATCAATCCCGATCAGCGGATTTATTTACCCATCGCCCATGCCGAGGGAAAGGTCTGTTTTGCCAACGATGCCGTCCTCAATCAAATTCAGGACAACGCCCAGGTCGCCTTTCGCTATGTCGATCAAAACGGCGATTTCGGCGCTTATCCCGTTAATCCCAATGGCTCCGTCGATCACATTGCCGGTCTCTGCGATTCCACCGGCCGCGTCCTCGGTCTCATGCCCCACCCCGAACGACACGTTCACCAAACTCACCACCCCCACTGGACCCGCCCTGAAGCCAAAAACGACTTCAACGGTCTCGCCATCTTCGCCAACGCCGTTAACTATTTCCAATAAACGCTTAGTCCCCGCTGGCAACCGGGGGATGAATACCCTGTGCTACCGGCGGGTGGCACGGACAAGCGAAGCTTGTCCGTGGTTCTTCTTCTGTGTCAAGCCGCCCTCGGCTGTGCTTTACGAATACGGATGATGTTAGGAATAAATTAATTTTCTCAATGATACGGTGAATAAATTTTATACGTATCCTATCTTTATATAGATAAATACCTGACATATAAGAATTTATACACTTTTACTTGTTAATATGTCATTTAAAATAATCACCTTTTTTCCTGGAAATTCCTTTCCTTGTGATGGTATCATTATCTTTCACAAAGCAAAGGCAGAATAGGAAAGAAACTCCACTTTCTCAAAGCCAAAGGAGTGTGCATGTTCGTATATCTTTAGTAGGGTATGCTGTGCATACCATTTTACCGTAGGGG